>JACRCR010000134.1 GCA_016218925.1 Deltaproteobacteria bacterium
CAGCGCGCGCGCTGTGGTTGCAGGTCGAACAGACCCGCGGTCTCGAGTTCTTCCTCGAACACCCTCTCGAGCAAACACCTGACTGCCCCGACGTCGGGCGCGAGCACGCCGATGCGAAGGCGCGGGTCGGCCAGCAGTCGCGCGTGGATCTCGCGCGCGACGCAGCGGACCTCTTCGCCCAGCGTCTTGGCCGCGCGCACCACCAGAGTTCCGGCCGGCGCCTGACCGGCCTCGACCAGTTCGACCGACGAACCCGCCTTGCCGAGCGCGACCACGATGCGCTCCACCACCGGTTCGAGACGTTCGAATCCGACCAGCGCAACGGACGACGCCGCGGCAACCGCCGGTCCTCCCGACTCCAGGGCCGCAACGTACAGCGCCGGCAGCTCGGCCGCGGTCACCCACGCCGATGCCAGCAAGCTCCGCCGGAACAGCGCGAGCCACTGGCGAAACGCGGCGGCATCACGCGACAGCGGTTGCAGATCCCAATCCGGCTCGCCCCAAAGGCACAGTCTCTCGTGAGCCCGCGCCGCCTGCTCGGCGAGCGCGCGAAGATCGAGAGTAGCGGCAACGTCCTCGCCGCCCGGCTGCGCGATCACGCTCTCCCACAGCGCGTTCTCGACGGCCTCTCCGATCAGCAGCCGCCCCGGCGCGATGCGATCGGCCCGCTCGGCCATCCATTCGTCCAGCGTGCGGATCTGCGGAGCCTCGGCCACCGCCACACCGTCGCCCGCCCGACGCTCGGCAACGCGCAGCCTGAGCGAACGCGCCAGTCTCCTGGTGCGGGCCACCACCACGATCGGCTGCTCGCCGCACGCGCAGCGTTCGACGAGCGTGTCGAGAGCAGACCCGGACACCGTTTCCCGTTGCAGCCTTACGGCTACTCGGCCTTGTCGGCGTTGATGAGAGCGAACAGTTCGCGGATCCGTGCGGCGTTGACGCCGAGGTCTCCCTTGCCGTCGCGTGACTTGGAACGCACGTCGATTCTGCTGCCGTCCTCGAAGGGGCGGATGCGCACCACGACGTCGTCGGCGAAGTGAAACAGCACCGAAGTCTGCACCGCCTCGATGCGTCCTGCCTGGCGATCCTCGCCGGTGATGCGCGTGCGCGGCATCGCCTTCAGCGCCGCACGCGCTTTGTCGAAGGCGACCTCGGGAGGAACGTGCAGGAGCAGGTGGGACAGATCCGGGTAGCCTTCGCGCTGCTGGCGCGCGAACTCCGCCCCAGGATAGACCATGTCGTGGTTGCGGTTGGCTTCCAGCGTGGCGGCGCTGACGAAGATCGGCGGATCCTCGAGATCGGTGGTGATGTCGTTGATGCGCGGAACCTCGCCGACGCGCACCGCCGGGAACAGCACGAACAGGACCGCGGCCAGCGACAGCGCCAGTCCGCGCAGCGCGTGGCTGCGCCCGTGGCGCTGCTTGTGCGGGCGCGTGGCGTGCAGGCCGACCATCGCGGTGACCAGTCCGGCCAGGCCGACAGCCAGTCCCAGCACCATCACCAGGAAACCGTGGAACGGCACCACCAGCCTCAGGAACGCCGAGACGGCGCCGAGCGCGACCAGCGAAATCGACGCGATACCGAGTCGAGCCGAACTGTGGGCCGCTTTGGACGGGACTCGCTGCGAACTGCTCATGGTGCAGCGATCCTAACCCGGCCCGACTCGCGGTCACAACCGCCGGGCGGCATCGCGGTGAGCGCCGACACACCGCGTGGCCGCAGGCAGCGCGGCCGGCAGGCAGCGGTGAGAGGGCTGCGCGTGCTCCGCAGCCACTCCCGAGCAGCGCCTCCCGGGCTCCGAGTCGCGAACGACGCGCCTCGAGAGCAGCGTCCCGAACATCGACTCCGGGGCAATCGGGTGAGCCGGCGCGCCTCCACTGATACGCTCGCGCGATGAGCGTACGTCTGGACAAACCCACCGATCATCCCCACGTAGCCGTCGTCACGATCGACCGTCCCGAACGCGCCAACGCGCTCAATCCGCCGACCCTGTGCGCGCTGGCCGAGAGCTGGCGCCGCGTGGCGGCCGACGACGACGTCCGCGCGGTGGTCCTGACGGGTGCCGGCGAGCGCGTGTTTTGCAGCGGCATGGATCTGCGCGAGACGATCCCGGTTGCGCAGGCACTGGCGCGAGGCGAAAGGATCGACGCCGAGGCGTTCGAAGGATTGCGCGCGGTCTCTACCGCGACGCTGGTGGGCTTCGACCTGGGCAAGCCGCTGATATGCGCGATCAACGGCCACTGCCGCGGCGGCGGCTTCGATCTGATGCTGGCCGCGGAGATGCGCGTGGCGGTGCGCGAGGCGACCTTCGGCCTGGAAGAAGTCGCGCTCGGCCTGTTCCCGACCGGCCACGCCGCGGTGATGCTGCCGCGGCAGATCGCCTGGGTACACGCCCACGAGATCCTGCTCACCGCGCGTCCGTTCAGCGCCGCGCGGGCTCTGGAGATCGGACTGCTGAGCCGCCTCGTCGACCGTTCCGAATTGATGCCGGCAGCCTTCGAGCTGGCCGACGCCGTCGCGGCCAACGCGCCGCTGGCCGTGCACGCCACGCGCGCCGCCGTGCGCGAGATGCTGAGTCTTTCGCTCGAAGACGCCTATCGGCGCCAGGAAGAACTCGGGCGTCCGCTGCGACGAACCGACGACGCCCGCGAAGCGCAGCGAGCGTTCGTCGAGAAACGACCCCCGGTGTGGAAGGGAAAATGAGAGCTCACCGGCTGCGCGAGGCTCGCGATTGCGAGCCTCACCATCCTTCGGGAGCGTCGGGAACCCAGAACATGCTGAGCAACGAATCTCCTCGCGTGCGGTCCACCGGAGCGAAGACCTTCCATTCCTCCGGATCGACGTCAACGTCGATGACGCAGTTCATCGGCGTGCCGCGGCCGCGGCACACGAACGTCGCTCGGTCGAACTCTTTCACGCCGTAGAGCGCTGCGACGGCGGCGCCGACGTCCTGCTGCCAGCCAGAGGGAGTCGTGCCAGGCTTCGGCACCCGTGTCGGGTTGTCGAGCATCGGGCGCAAGCTCACCGGGTGAGCCATGCGCCCACAACTGAGCACCCGCGGAAGCCAGTCGATTCCGCCCGCGAGAAGGGCCCGACGTTCCAATTCGGGGAAAAGTCCGTGGCGACGGAAGCGCTCGGCGATGCAGCAAATACCCATCAACGCCAACCGCTGCTGCGGCAAGCGCGGCAGATCCACGATGCGAAGGTCGCCCAACCCGAAGCCGGCCAGTGTGCCGTCGGCGGTCGTGGCGATTGCCAGATAGTGGATCTTCGAGAACGACTGTTCGAGATAGGTGTCGTCAGCGGCTCGATAGGATGCGTGAAAAAGCGCCAGTACCTTCTCTCGGACCGCCTGTGGGATGGCTGCTGCCGATACGACGTCGAACGCGAGCGTTGCGGTCGTATGCGCGCTCATGCGGAATGCATTTTCGACCGGACGGCGTTTCCGGGCAAGTGTCCGGTTCTGACCAGCACCCGCCCACTTGTGCCGGGCAAGTCGCCCGCGTCGAGACCCAGCCTTCCCGGGCCGATCAGGTCGCGCTCCGCCGCACGCGCAGGAACATCGTTACCGGAATGGCGGTTGACACCACGCTGGTAATCATCACCAGAACGAAAACGTAGGTCATGCCGCCGCCCATCTTGACCGACAAGAAGATCGCGCCGCCGATCAGAACGACGGCGCGCGGCGAACTCCCCGTCGAACGTGGTGGGTACCGGATCGGCGCGTGGCGGCGCGAGAATTCGCGCCGCCACTGGCCGAGACAACGCGATAGCGCGACGGGAAGCGCCTACGGACAGGCCGTCAGGTTGGGATCGGTCTGGTCGGTGCGCCTGTAGACGTACCTGCACGAACCGACGAGAGGAAGCGCGCCCGGGCCCTCGACAATTGAGGTCGCCTTGAGCACCGCCACCGACCCGTCGATCTTCACTCTCACCTTGGCGCGTATCATCTCTCCCTCGGCGCCCGCAGCCGGAAGGTTGTCGGTATCGCACTCGATCAGCGCGACTTCTCCGAGTTCATCCGGCCTGAGGGTACTGGCGATCGCCGTGCCGTTGTAGGTGAAGTCGCCATCGTCCATCCGCGCATACACCGCAGTGCCGACCTGCGTGATGGCGAGCGTGCTGGCCTTGTTGCTTTCCACGCTCTTCGCACCTTCGAAAGCGGTGCAGACCCAGCTGCCTTGCCAATTGCCCGTCAGATTGAGAGCCTCGGCGGTTTCCGTCATGCCCCCCGCGATGCCGAGCGCCAAACACAGAATCACTACCTTGAATCCCGATCTTTTCATGAGTGGCTCCTGTCGCCAGACGGCGACGTGAACGCCGCGGAGAGACGACCACGGCACTCTGCGGTCGCCCTCGCAAGCAGGAATGGCACGAATTCCGGTCGTGGACTGATCGGCGGTGCGAGCCACCGCTGGGGACGCGCGCGCGCCTGGAAGCGCTCGAACGCTTCGATTGCGAGCGAGACGAACGCCGTCAGACGATGCAGCGTGAGATTGAGCAGCCTGCGTACGACGCGGCGCGAGCGTTCGAGCGGTACAACGAGGTGGACCCGCGCAGCCGGCTTGTCGCGTCGCAACTCGAGCGGCGCTGGAGTGCCATGCTAGAGGCCCTCCGTACAGTGCCGCTCGCGAGCGCGCGGCACTGCCAGATCTCGACGAGTCCCCCGGCGCGTTGCGCGTGGCTATGGGATGTCAGGCGCAACGGGGCTCGATGTCGTGCTGACGGGAACCGTCGTCGTCGTCGTCACTCCGAGGCCGACTGGGCAGTCGAGCTCGACAGCTCCGCCGACGGCGCGCAGCAGGACGCGAAGCCCGTCGATGGCATCGATCGCGCCGCTGGAGTCGGTGTCGCAGACGCGAGGGGTGCACCAGGCTGCACCGACTGCGGCACGCAGCACGAACAGCGCGTCCTTGGCCATCGGCATGGAGCCGGCGCGCGTCACGGGGCGTCCACACGGCACCAGCGTGCAATCCATCGCGCAGGCGTCCCCTGGGGTGTAGGCGAAATCGCCGTCATCGCATTGCTCGGCGGAGGCGAGCACGCCGTTGCCACAGACGGTGCACATGGTCGTACACCCGTCGTCGGAGGCCGAGTTGCCGTCGTCGCACTCTTCGCCGAAGTCGAGGCTGGCGTCGCCGCACGCGGCCCCACATTCCGGCAGCAGACGACCGTGGCAGGCGCCCTGTCCGTCGCACACATCGCCAGCCGTGCATGCATCCGCGTCGTTGCAGCCGCTGCCGGCTGGCCAATTGTTGTTCTGACAGATGTCCTCGCCTTCGTCGCACGTGCGGTCGATACACTCGCCGTCCGTGCACGGATCGCCTGCGTGCGATGCGCATGCGCCGGCAACGCAGGTGTCGGCGCCGTTGCAGAAGATGCCATCGTCGCACGGCAGAGCGTCGGCCGGGATGCAGAGCGATGGCTGGCCGGCGCACGCGTAGCAGCTATCGACCTCGCACGTCGAGCAGCCGTCTGCGACAATCGTGTTGCCGTCGTCGCAGTTCTCGTCGGGCTGCAGCAGCCCGTCGCCGCAGGCGGCGCAAGCGGCGAAGATCCGCACGGGCGGCGCGGTCGCCCCGAAGAGCGCCGTCACTTCCACGGCGTAGTCTCCGCCGTCCAGATGGGTCTGGATGCGCGGGCACTGCAGCGGATCGTCGGCCACCGCCGAGCTCAGAAGCTCGACGGACTGATCCTCCAGGACCTGCAAGACCTGGAACAGCTCGAGCTGCGTTCCCGGTCCCGCGCAGGTGCCGGCGACGTCGTAGGTGTCGATCTGGACGCTGCTGAGCGCGTCGATGGTGAATTCGACGCGGTCAGAAACGAGCAACGGCAGAGGCGTCAAGATCATTGCCACGCCGCATTCCACGTCCGCCCGGCACGCCGACGTGTCCGCAAGATGCTCGCAGCTACCCGCGGCGTCGCAGGCATCGTGCGTGCACGGGTCGCCGTCGGACTCGCACGGCTTGCCGAGCGGGGTTTGGCACGTCTGCCACTCCTCGTCGCAGGCGAAGCTGCATTCGCCGGCATCGGGGCAGGGGTTGCCGGCGTGGCCCGAGCACGCGGCGCCGATACAGGCGTCACTTCCGTTGCAGAAAAAGTCGTCCTCGCAGGCCGTCCCGTCCGGCTGCGGCGCGCAGATCGATGGCTCGTTCGCGCACGTGAAGCAGGACTCGATCGCGCACGTGGGGCCGCAGCCATCGCCGGCCTCGGTGTTGGCATCATCGCACTGCTCGCTTCCCGTGATGACGCCGTCGCCGCAGATCCGGCAAGTCAGGCCGAGCTCCAATTCATAGGGCTCGGGG
>JACRCR010000135.1 GCA_016218925.1 Deltaproteobacteria bacterium
GACCACGCCAATCTCGGCCTCGCCGACAGCCCGCGATCGGCCGACGATCTCGCACGCGACGCCGCCGAGAAACCCGCAGCGATCGCCGCCTTCGCGACGGTGGGCCCTCGCAAGAGGGTCGCCGAGCTGCGCGCGCGTGATGGATACCTGACCGAGGTCCTGGCGCTGGCCGCGTATCCGTACGGCAAGGTCTTCGCCAACAACGACCCCGGCAGTCTAAGCAATGCCGACTCCGCCGCATGGAACGCGCGACTGGAGAAACCCGAATTGGCCGACATCGCGCGCTACGACCTGCCGCTGGTTGCGCCGCTGCCGCAGTACGCGGCGGGCCTGGACGTCGTGGTCTCGGTCGGCGCGTATGGAGACGCCATCCGGCGCAACCTCGACCGCAGCGCGATGAACGCGGCCGTGCTGCGCGCGCTCCACCCGGGCGGCCTCTACGTGATCGCCGATGCGCGCGCGGCCGCGGGCGCTGACGGCGCCGCGCTGTGCCGTGCTACCGAAAAGCAGGTGCGTGAAGAAGTGGAAGCCGCCGGCTTTCGTTTCGTCGAAGCCAGCGAGGCGCTCAGCGAAGCCGGTGACGCGCGCACGAACGGCGCATGTCAGACCTCCCCGGGACGATCGCTCGACCGCTTCATGCTCAAGTTCGAGAAGCCGGCGGCGGAACCCGCGGCGGCGTCAGGGCCGTCGAAGTAGCGGTGCGGTGACGCGTACCGATCACGCGACGGATGATCGAGACGTCGGCGGCCAGTGCCACGACAGACCGCCAAGCCTCGGCGTCGTCGCGGCGCACCGGCCCGGCGGCATGTCTGTCGTCGAAAGCAGCGCGCCGTCGTCGTAGAGGCACAGCCAGTAGTCGTCGGCGGTAAGTGGATCACCGAACGCGGACTTGTCGGGTTGGCTGCCCTTCGGCCGCTTCCACTGCATCGTATCCTTGGTGTCATCGTCGAGGTCGCGGAGCTCGAGTAGAGCCTTGCCGCCGCCGGCCGTGGCGGCGATGCAGTAGCCGTCGGTTGCAGGGACGTCGATCGCCGCCGCTCGAAACCTTCCAGAGCATGGGGCCGCATCGTTCTGCTCCTGAGACGCCGCAGTCTCGGGAACGGCGCCGGGCTGGTGTTGTCGCGAACGCGGGCTCAGCGCCGCCCCTACCGGGCCGCTGCGGCGCCAGCCTTCCTCCTGGCACGGGCGCACCCCGCGTTGTAGCCGCCTCGGGGGCGGTCTAAAGGAAACGCGTCGTGCGTACCGGTCCAGCGCGCATACTGTTCGTCAGCGGCAAGGGCGGAACGGGCAAGAGCTTCGTTGCCGAAGCCCTCGGTCGCGAGGCGGCCTCGCGAGGAACCGAGGTCGTGCTGGTACGAGTGCGCGCTTCCGCGTCGGCCGGCGGCGACGGCGAGCCGAACTCCGAGAGCGCCGTATCGCCGCCGAGGAGGGACGCTCGAGCATCGAACCGCACGAGCGCGGAATCGCTGGTGGCCTTCAAAGAGGTGCACCTGGACGAGAAGGCCGCGCTGGAGGAGTTCCTGACCCGCGTGCTGCCGCTCGGCTTCGTCGCGCGCCGTCTGCTCGGCGGTCGCATGCTCTCTGCACTTGCCGCTGCGGCCCCGGGGCTTCGTGATCTGGTCACGCTGACCGCCATCACCGCTTTGGCCACTGATCATCGCGGACACACTCACGACCTGCTGGTAGTGGACGCGCCGGCCACTACCCACGGCGTCCCGCTGCTGACCGCCCCCACGCGCGTACTGGAGATTACACCGACGGGACCGCTGACACGGGAGGCCGAGACCGCGCGCGAGCTGATCACTGACCCCCGGCGCTTCATCCCGCTGATCGTGACCACACCCGAAGAACTCGCGGTCACCGAAGCGATCTCTCTCCATGACGACATGCGCGACGCTGGCGTCCCTGCCGCTCGCGTGGTCGTCAACGGTCTGTGGCCCGCGCGCCTGGCTCCCGAGCACGCCAAGTGGCTGCTTGCAACGCGCGTTTCAAGCGACGCCATTGTGCATCACAAGCGCCGCCAGCGTCAGCTCGAACTGATCGACACGCTCGAGCGACGCGTCGGCCGTTGCCCGACGCTGCCATTCATGTTCGACGACAGGCCGGTTGCCGCCGGTGTGATAGCGGCGCTGCTCGACACCGTACTGGGAGCCGCGTGATGGGACGCAGTTCGTCGTACACGTCGTCGCTCGCGGCGCTGCTCGAAGCCAAACGCCTGGTCGTACTGGTCGGGGAAGGCGGGGTCGGAAAGACCTCCACAGCCGCGGCGTTGGCCTATGGCCAGGCTCTCGCCGGACGTGACGTGGCGGTACTGACCGTCGATCCGGCGCCGCGCCTCGGCGACGCACTGGGCATCTCCAAGCTGGACGGCGCTCCATGCAGGGTCGCGTTGCCCGCTACGCCAAACACAGCGGGGTCGCTGGTTGCGATGCGGCTGGACGCGAAGCATACCTTCGACCGTATGGTCGAACGCTACGCGCCCACCCGCGACGCTGCCGAAGCGCTGCTTCGGCATCCGGTCTACCAGGCAGTGTCGGGATCGCTCGGCGGCTCCGAGCACTACATGGCCTTCCAGCATCTCGCCGAACTCGCCGAGAGTGCCGAGCACGATCTGCTCGTCATCGACACGCCACCCGCGGTCACCGTCTCCGAACTGTTGGCAGCACCTGCGCGACTGGCAGGGCTGTTCGACGCCGGTGCTCTGTCGATTCTGGCGGAGCCGGCACGCCTGCTCGCGCGCGCCACCAACGCCCTGGCCCGAGCATCGCTCAGTCTGGTTCTCGCCGTCGTAGGGCGCGTCGCCGGCGATTCGCTGAAAGCCGATGTCGGCGAGTTCGTTCGCCTGTTCAGCGACATCCTGGCCGGTCTCGAAGACAACACGCGCACCATCAACAATCTGCTGCGCTCGCGTCAGACGGCGTTCGTGATGATCACGCGGCCGCGTGACGGCGACGTCGCACGTGCCATCGCGTTGCGCAAAGAACTGGCTGGCGTCGGACTGCGTATCGACGCCATCGTCGTCAACCGCCTGACGCCGCCGGGTATGCCGCCACTGCCTTCGCGCGCCGAGAGACTGGCCGACGCGCTGCCACAAGTGAACTCCGCGATCCGGTTGATGGAGCGCGAGATGGACTCGCTGCGCCGCACCGAAGCCAAAGCTTTGGCGAGGCTGCGCGCGGCGATGGTAGGGGCGGATGCGCCGGTGGTGATCCCACTCGCGTCGCTCGACGTGGACGTGGCGACGCTCGAGGATATCGCGACGTTGGCGCGGGGATTGTTCGGGGGAGCGCAGTAGGAGATCCCCGACCCTCGCGAATCACCCCCTGGCCCAGGTGCCGCGCCCGCAGTGCCGCGCTATGGCATCTTCGTCGAGCGTGGCGTGCCCAGTGCGCGGCGGATGATCTCGCTGTCGGCTGCCAGCGCCTCGAAAGAGCGCGAAGCATCGGCGTCGTCGCGGCACGCCGAGCGCGCCCGCATCAGTGCATCCTCGGCCTCGCCAAGCAGCGCCTCAGCGCGCCCGGCATCCGCCGAACCACGCAGATGGTCACGCAGCGCGCGATAGGCATCGCGCACGGTTGCCGCCTCGGCGGCGCAGAGCTTGGCCGCCTGCACCTGCGCCGGCAGGATCGATTCGTCCGACTCGGCGCTCGCGCCGGCCGCGACCGCCAAGACGATTGTTGCCAGACACAGCGCCGCTAGATTTCTCATGACACGTTTCTCCTGGAGTGCCGGCACGTCGGGCGCGCGCCCGCGGGCTTGGAACCGACGCCGCGCCTCGGCTATCGGTGGCCGCCGGCGTCGGCTGCGCCGCCGAAACGTGGCAGGCACCGCGTTCGGGAGCAATCCGGCCGAGGGGACACACGATGGCCACAGACTCGCGCCTCATCGATCCCAGCGGCGAGATCCGCCTGGGCATCTTCGCCGAACCGATCGGCGAGGTGAACTACCGCGAGTACGCTCTGCTCGGCCCGCTGGATCGCCCGCGCGGCCCGCTGGCCCGCCATTTCGGATTCAACCAGTTCCAGTTCCTCGGCGGGCTCAGCGATTCGCTGATCTTCGGTTGCGCCATCGCCGACATGAAGATCGCCGCCACCGCTTTCTTGTATTTCTACGAGCCGACCACGCGGCGCTTCGCACACTTCAGCTTCAAGACCCCGCTGGCACTGGGTTGCCACTTCGACCAGCGGCCCGAAGACGGCACCGCGACGTTTTCCTGGCGCGGCAACGCCGTGACGATGAGAGCCACTGCCGCGCCTCAGCAGCGACACCTGCGCGTTGACCTGGCCGGCGGCGTGCGCGTCAACGCCACGTTCGATGAGAGTCAGCCGCGCATCGCGCCGATGGCGATCTGCACCTGCGCCGGAGCGGGCGGCTGGGTATTTGCCCGCAAGACCGCCGGTGCGCGCGTCAGCGGAACGGTGCAGTGGGAAGGACGAAGCATCGATCTGGCCTCGCTCGCGATGCTCGGCCACAACGACTGGAGCGCCGGCTACATGCGCCGCGAGACCTTCTGGAACTGGGGCTGCCTGGCCGGCCGCCTGGCCGACGGACGAATCGTCGGCATGAACATCTCGTGCGGGGTCAACGAGACCAGCTACACCGAGAACTGCTTCTGGGTGGACGGCGCGCTGGAAACCGTGTCGATCGCGGCCTTCGAGTACGACCGCCGCGACCTGATGAAGCCGTGGAAGCTACGCACCAGCGACGGCCGCGTCGATCTGGTGTTCACGCCCGAGGGCCGCCACGCCGAGAAGATCAACGCACTGGTGCTGGCGAGCAACTTCAACCAGTTGTTCGGGCGCTACCAGGGGCGGTTCGTCACCGCGGCGGGCGAGACGCTGCGGATTGACGGGCAGCTCGGTTACATGGAGCGGCACTATGCGAAGTGGTGACCGGCGATGCCGCATCTCTGTGCACAGTAGGCTGAACGAATCCCCAGGACATCGGTGACCAGGGGCTACGACGGCAACGCGCATGCGAACGCGACGAAGCGCCCGTGGTGCGAAAGTGACAACGCCGTGAGGCCGCGGTTCGCGCCGAGACACAGCGCCGGAATCCTGCGGTCACGCCCGTCGCAACATATGGTCAGCTCAGCAGGCGCGACCCTCAGTACCCGGGTGAGCGTTTCCAGCGCAATCTTTCGCGCCGCCGCGCTCGGGCGGTCGGGACCTTGGCCCCGCGCGTTGACGCTCAGCCTCGCGACCGCGATGCAACTGTGCGCGGCGCTCGCGCCGCCGGTGTAGGCGACCGCGTGGACGTAGTCGCATGTCGCGACGAGGTCGACGGAGAAATACCGCCCGCCGGCAGTCACCGTTGCGCTGTCGTACCCGTGTAGCTCGACGACGAAGCGCGGAGGCGAAAAGACGGTGCGCGGGTCGAGACGGCGGGCAGCTTTGTAGGCGCTTTCCTTGGCCGCCCACAGCACCCAGCGCGTGCGGTCGGGCTCCGTGCTTCCACTGAGCAGTGCCAGTTCCGATGGGCAGAAGACGCGAGCGTCGAAGCGCGGGTGACACGCGCCGGGCAGGCACTCTGCGTCGCCCAGATCCACGACGTCATTGCCGATCATTGTGTTGTTCTTGGCGCTGTTCCTGGCGCTGTTCTCGCCGTTGTTCTCGGCGCTGTTCTCGGCGCTGTTCTCGGCGTTGTTCGCGGCGTTGTTCGCGGCGCTGTTCTCGCCGCTGGCCCTGCCACCGCGCCTGGCTGGCAATGCGCTTCAGGGCGTCCCTGCAGCCGCTCCTCGTCGGCCTCACCGCACTGGTCCCGGTACCGTCCCCCGCCGCACTCCTGGAAGTGCTCTTCCTCGAGCGTCGCCAGCACTTCGACAACCTGCCGCGACAGATCCAGCGCCCGCCGCATCCCGTTATGCGCAGAGGTCGGGCACAACACTGCCGCACGCACACGAAACCGCTCGCCACGAACCGGCAGGTTGCTCACCACTCGTTGGTGATCACCGCGCAGGTACACGCACAGCACCCTGCAACCGGGCAGCGACGCGATCAGCCGTCCCACACCGTAGGCGGCGCTCTCAGACTCCACTCGCCCGCTGCGACTGCGTCCGCCCTCGGGAAACAGCAGCACCACCTCGCCGTTGTCGGCCAAGTGAGCGAGGCGCGCCAGCACTCGGCCGACCTCCGCGCGATCGCCGCCACGCGTGACCGGTATGCACCGCATGACGTACACCAGTACCCGAGAGACGAGCGAAGCGGCGAAATTCTGGCGTTCGGGGACGTTCCACGGCACCGCCGAGTAGTGGGCGAGAAACCACCCCGGGGAGCCCAGCGCCCACATGATCGCGGCCGAGTCGACCATCGTCAGGTGGTTTGCGCACACGATCAGCGGGCCGTCGCAGCGCAGCAGCTCGCGGTACTCGCGCCGCACCTGGGCCGCGCCGTCGATACGCCACCGCAGCCCAAAGCGCATCACCCCGACCACGGCCGGAACCCATAGCGGCGAGAGCGCGCGCCCGAGCGCCCGCTGCACTGCGATCGCGCGGCGGTCGCGCCGCGATAGCCGCCCTTCGCTCACCGATCCGGTGGGCGGCTAGGAAAGCTTGGCGGAAATCAGTCGGACCGCGTCGCCGACGGTGTTAACTGCGTCGACGTCGTCGTCGGCGATCTCGATGCCGAACTCGTCCTCGAAAGCGAGGACGACGTCGACCAGGCGAGCCGAGTTCACCTTGAGGTCTTCGAGAATGTGGGTGCTCAGCGCCACCTGGGCAAGGGCCTCGGGGTTCTTCGCGTACGGGGTCAGGATTGTCACGACTTTCTGCATAACGTCGGTTTCGCTCATCTGTGTGTTTTCTCCTTCATTTGTCAGGTGGCGCGGCTTCGCTCACCGCTCCCACTTGCGCAGCACCACGCAGGCGTTGACGTCGCCGAAGCCGAAGCCGGCCTTGATGATCACGCGCATGTCGGGCATCACGCGCAGCTCGTGCGGGATCGACGCCGCGAACGCCGCGATGTCCGCGTGTACGTCCTCGCAATTGATCGACGGGTGTACGAACCCGCCTTGCAGCATCAAGACGCTGGCCACGCTCTCGATGCCCCCGGCCGCGCCGAGCGCGTGCCCGATCAGCGACTTGGTGGAAGTGATCGGAGGAAACGTCGCCGGCGAACGCTCCAGTGCCGCCGCCCACGACCCGATCTCGCGCGGATCGGCGCCGGTGGCGGTAAGGTGCCCGTTGATCGCATCGACTGCGCGCGGCTCGATGCGCGCGTCGCCGAGTGCGGCGCGGATGCAGCGGCGCACGCCGTCCGGATTCGGCGCGGTCATGCTGCCGCCGCCGCGGTGCCCGCCGCAGTTGACCGCTCCGCCGAGAACTTCCGCGCGGATCGTCGCGCCGCGCTCGAGCGCGCTGCCCAGACTCTCCAGCAGCAGCACGCCGGCTCCGGCGGCCGGAACGAATCCGGCGGCGCTGGCGCTCATCGGCCGCGAAGCCCGCTCGGGCGCGTCGTTGGACGCTCGTGTCATCACCCGCATCGCGTCGAAGCCCGCCCATGTGTAGGGGCTCGCGCCCTCGGAACCGCCGCACAGCATGCGCTCGGCGCGCCCGCTACGGATGCGCTCGAGGCCTTCGGCGATCGCTTCGGTGCCGGTACTGCACGCGCTCGAGTTGGTGGTAACCTGATTGCCGAGTGCCAGCAGGCCCGCCACGCGCGCCGAGATGCCGCTGGCCATCACCTGCTCGACGGCGGTGCTGCCGAGGCGGCGCAGCTTGCCGGCATCGGTCAGCGGCACCACGCGCTCGCCGATCGTGTCCATCCCGCCGATACCGGTGCCGAGCACCGCGCCGGCGGCCCAATCCACCGCGTCCTCATCGTTTGCCGGGCGCCGAAGACCCGCGTCTTCCCACGCCTCCACCGCCGCCAGGCACGCGAAGCGATGATTGGAATTCATCGCCAGCAGTTGGTCGGCGTCGAAAATCGCTTCCGCGCGCCGCTCGGCGCCCTCGGGAACTCCCGCAACCAGGCAGCCAAACCCGAGCTCGCGCAGCGCCGGGACCAGCCGCACGCCCGAGCGTCCTTCACGCAGCGCGCTCTCAAAGGCGGCCGCGCCGATTCCATTGGGCGCCACCACGCCGATTCCGGTCACTACGACACGCCGGTTCATTGCCGAATCCCCATGCCGGAGAGCGTTGCGTGGCAGACCGCGTCGCCGCTTTCGAGTTGCATCTCCACCTGCGAGCGCAGCATCCGGTGGCGGAACACCAGTTTGCGTCCGTGGATGATCACACGCTGGCCGGGCCTGACCACGCCGGTGAATTCGACGGCAGCCTGCGTGAAGAGCATCAGCAGCGGGCCTTGCTCGGCTGCACCGGCGCGGCCGAGCAGGTAGATCCCCTGCGCGACCACGCCGGCCTGCGCCATGGCCTCGATCAGCAGCACACCGGGAGTGATCGGGTTGCCGGGAAAGTGGCCACGGTAGAAGTCCGCGCCGGCGCGAAACCGATACGCCGCCACGATGTGGTCGTCGTCGACCTCGAGAATCTCGTCGATGAACAGGAACGGCTCGCGGTGCGGCATCGCCGCCAGCACCTCGGCCGGACTGAGCGGCTCATCCACCGTACATTCCTCCGTTGACGTGCACGACGGTGCCGTTCATGTAGCTCGCCCGCGTGGCCAGAAACGCGACCACCTCGGCGACTTCTTCGGCAGTGCCCATGCGCCCGAGCGGCACGCGCGCGAGGATCGCCTGGCGCGCAGCGGGCGACAGCTCGGCGGTCATGTCGGTATCGATGAAACCCGGAGCCACCGAGTTGACCAGGATCGAGCGCCCGGCCAGTTCCTGCGCCAGCGACTTGGTCAGCGCGTCGAGCCCCGCCTTGGCCATAGTGTACGGCGCCTGGCCGGCGTTTCCGGTGTGGCCCACCACGCTGGTGATGTTGACGATGCGTCCCGAGCCCTGGCGCAGCATGAAGCGGCGCAGCACGAGTTTGGTCAGATACCAGGTTCCGCGCGCCAGCACGGCGACCGCGTCGTAGTCGCCCAGCGTCATCGTCGGAGTCGGTGCGTTGCGGTTGTAGCCGGCGTTGTTGACCAGCACATCGACGCGACCACAGCGGTCCTTGAGCGCGGCGACCAGGGCATCGACGTCGGCCGGGTCGGCAAGATCGGCGCGCACCGCGAACGCGTCGCCGAGGCTGTCGACCAATGCGCGCGCCGGCGCCTCGCTACCGCGGAAGTGCACCGCCACACAGAAGCCCTCGGCCGCCAGCGCGCGGCAGCAGGCCGCTCCGATGCCGGTACCGCCACCGGTTACCAGAGCTACCGGCGCGGCGCTGGTTGGCGTCTCACCCATTAGCGTGCCCTCCGCGTACGCGCTCCACATCACTCGTCACCGACTCGCCACGCAGCCGCCCGGCGCGGCGCTCGCCGACACGTTACCCAACCAGCCGCTTCCCGCACCACTCCTCGTCACGCCGCCCACACAACCATCCTTCGCCACATTCGCCACCGCCTCACCCATTGATCCGCCCTCCGCGCGCGCGCTCCGACTCGAGCGGATAGTCGCCGTAGTCCAGATCGCGAAACAGCCCGACGCGCGCGCCGCGTAGCGTGTAGATCTCGACGTCGTCCACCAGCACGCTGGCATCGCCGAGCGCCAGCGTTGTGCCGCGCTGGGCCGACACACTGCAGCGCCGCACGTCGATCACGTAGCGGACGGTGCGATCGTGCGGGCGGATCTGACCGTCGAAGGCGATCTCGCCGCAGCCGAGCGCGCGCCCCGACCCTAGCCCGCCGCGCCATGCACAGAAGAAACCGATGAGCTGCCACACCGCGTCCACACCCAGGCAGCCTGGCTGGACCGGATCGCCCAGGAAGTGACACTGGTAGAACCAGTCGTCCAGCCGCACGTCGCGCTCCGCTACCAGACGCCCGCGCGTGCCGCTGCCGTGAAGCTCGACGATGCGGTCGACCATCAGTAGCGGAGGCAGCGGAAGCCGCGACGCGAACCCGGCCGGCGGGTCGTCGATCAAGCGGCCGTGCGCGAACGCTAGCAGTTCCGGTGCGCTGAACTGGGCGCGCGTCTGAAACTCCGCGTAATTCACGACGTCGCCTCGAAGCGCAGCAGATACCCCGACCAGGTAAGCCCGGCGCCGACGCCGACCACCGCGATGTCGTCGCCTGCCGCCCACTCCTCCCAGCGCATCGAGATCACCGAGGCCGCGCCCGCGCCGGCGGTGTTGCCGTACCACTCGACGTTTGAGTGATGATACGCGTCGGCGATATCGCAGCCGCGGCAGATCGACTCGAGCATTCGCAGGTTGCCCTGGTGGCCGACGAAATGCAGGAACCTGCCCTCATGGCGGTATTCTCTCTGCAGGCGGGTCAGTAGTTCGCTGGTCTTCTTGATCGCGAACATCTGCACTACGCGACCGTCCTGGCGAAAATGCCCGGTGCGCGGCACCACGACGCGCGCGGCGCCTTCGGGATTGGACGCCAGCGTGTTGCCGAGGATCTGCGCGCGCGACGGAACCGTCGTCGACAGCACAGCCGCCGCAGCCCCGTCGCCCCACAGCACTGCCGAGGCGCGGTCGGTGTAGTCGACAGCGCGCGTGACCGCTTCGGAGACCACCAGCAGCACGAACCGCGGCAGGGCCTCGGGCCGCATCAACGACAGCACGTAGAGCTGTGCAAAGAAGCTCGTGCAGGCGGAGTTGATGTCCAATGCCGGCGCGTCGATTCCGAGCGCGCGGGCGATGTTGCAAGCCTCCGCCGGCGTGGCCGTGTCCATCGCCGAAGAGCCGGCGATCACCATGCCGACGTCGGCGGGTCCGATCCCGGCGCGCGCCATCGCCATTTCTGCCGCGCGGCGCCCGGATTCGGCGTGGGTGTAGAGCGTCGCCTCCATCGCGCCGCGCGGGTCGCGATTGCGAGTGGAGCGGATGTAGTCGAGCGGCAAGGTGGTACGGCGCGAGCGGATGCCCACGCGTTCCATGATCCAGGAGTCGGTAGTGCCCAGGTCGAGCTCTTCGAGGAAGGCGTTGGTGATCTCGTTCTCGGGATGAAAGTGCCCGAGGCCGTGCAGGAAGACGCTCACGCGCCGGCTCCCGAGACGTGCTCGCCGCCGTCGACGCGCAAGATCGCACCGTTGATCCACGCCGCCTCGTCGGTCGCGAGCAGGAAGATCGCGTCGGCCACGTCCTCGGGCGTCGTCAGGCGGCGAAATGGATTGCGCAGCCGCGCCTGCGCCGCCATCCGGTCGTGTCCGGGAATCGCGCGCAACGCCGGCGTGTCGGTGATGCCGGCCTGGACGATGTTGGTGCGCACCCCGTGGGGAGCCAGCTCGACCGCCATCGCGCGCGCCAGCGACTCGAGCACCACTTTGGCCGCCGCCACCGCCGCGTAGCCTTTCCACGCCACCGTGTTGCCTTCGCTGGTCAGGCCCACCACGCGTGCGTCGGCGGCGAACAAGCGGCGCTCGAGCAACGTTCGCGCCCAGGTCAGCAGACTGGTACCCATCGCGTCGATGGTGCGCTGAAAGTCTTCGTCTTCCAGGAACGCGCTCTGCGGGTAGATCGGCGCGTCGGCAAGCGGCGCCAGCGCGTCGACGCCTTCGCCGAAGAGCCGGTTCACGGTCTTGGCGAGTTCCGCCTCGTCGAGATCAAGCGCCGCAGCGAGCGCACCGAGAGCGAGACGTTCGACGGGCGGCTCGGGCTGCAGCAGTTTGAGATTGCCGAACGCGATCGAGTGGAGCAGCAGCCGCACGCGACCCTCGGTGCCGAGCGCGGCCGCCAGCCGCTCTACGCAGGTCTCTCTGGCACCTGCGTCCAGAGCATCGGCGTTGACGGTAACCAGCGAGACTCCCAGGCGCCGGATGGACTCGAACTGCGGCTCGATCCGCGCCATCGCGCCGCGCCGGTCACGATGCACCAGGAAGCAGTTCATCCCGTGCTCGGCGAGCTTGCGCGCTGTGGCCAGACCGAAACCGCTCGAGCCGCCGAGAACTACCGCCCACTGATCGTCGGCGAATCTCACGCCGCCGCCTGCGCCAACAACGCGCGCTCGGCAGAGCGCAGGTCGGTGATCGAGAGGACCTGCACGCCGACCGCCTTGAAGAAGCCGCGCAGCGGACGGCCTGGGCCCAGTTCGATCACCGAACCCAGTTGCTGCACCAGCGCCTGCATGTTGTCGCGCCAGCGAACCGTGGCGCTGATCTGACGTACCAGTCGCGACCGCAGCGAGGTCGCGTCGGCATCGTGGAAACCGCCGGTCACGTTCGACGTCACCGACGGCGCGTTCGAAACGTCCCAGCGATCGTCGACGCTCTCGAGCACGTAGGCGAAGGCCGGCTCGATCGCGGCCATCAACGGCGAGTGGAACGGCGCGCTGACGTCGAGTTCGACCAGGCGCATCGCTGCGCCGCCGGCGCTCCCGGCAAGGCGCGACTCGGCGGTCAGCACGTCGCCGGTCCTGCCCGACAGCACCACCTGATCGGGCGAGTTGTCGTTGGCCACCGCGACTTCGAGTCCTTGCAGTGCGCCTGTGACCGCCGCGCGATCCAAAGCGGGCGCGACCACCGCCACCATGCGCCCCGCGCCCACCGGTACCGCCTGCTGCATCAGCCGGCCGCGCTCGCGTACGATCCGCACCGCATCCGACAGCGCGATCACCCCGGCGGCGACGAGCGCCGTGTACTCCCCGAGGCTGTGCCCGCCGAAGCGGCCGGCGACGAGGCCGAACTCGCCGGCAAGGCCGCGCAGCATCGCGATCTCGGTGGCCAGAATCGCCGGCTGGCTGTACTCGGTCAGCGCCAGACGCTCGTCGGCGTCGTCGAAGCAGATCCGGCGCAGGTCCAGGCCGAGCGCGTCCGAAGCTTCGTCATAGACACGGCGGCTGGGGTCGAAGCGCGCGTCGAAGTCGCGGCCCATCCCAGGGCGCTGTGAGCCTTGGCCGGGGAAGACAATGGTAGTAGGGGGAGGAAGCATGAATGTTGGCGTCCGCATGGTTAAGAGGAAATGGACAAGAAACTGACCAACGTCAAGCGTACGGCCACAAAAGGCCTTAGAACCCGAGCCTAACAATAGCGTTTTCAGTAGGTTACCGAATATGACCGACGTTCAGAAAACGCCCCGAAAGCGGTCCCCTGCTGCGACCACCTCCCCCCGGCGTGCGCGCGAGGAAGGTGAGCGCCGCACCGAGCGTACCCGCGCGGTAATCCGCGAGGCCGCCAACGCCCTGTTTCTGGAGCACGGCGTCGACAGCACGACGGTCGACGCCATCTGCGCGGGAGCCGGAATCTCCAAGGGAACCTTCTATCTGTACTTCCACCGCAAGGAGGACCTGCTGCTCGAGTACGGCGTCCGGCGCTTGCGCCGCCTGCGCGAGATGCTGCCCGAACTGATCAGCCGCGGGACCTTCCGTGAGGCGATCAACGCGGTGCTCGACGAGGTCGTGCGCGGCAAGGACTGGGGCCGCGAAGTAACCGGGCGGGCGATCCTCGAGATGGGAACCTGCGCCGAACGTCTCCCCATGGAGGCGCCGCACCGGCTCATCCAGCCGCTGATCGAGATCGGACAGGCCCGCGGCGAAATCCGCAAAGACATTCCCACCGACGCACTCGCGCACTTCGTGCTGCGATCGATTCTCGGTGCGCTGCGCGACTGGGGACTCGGCACCGACGAACACGACCGTGAGACGACGCTCAACTACGCGCTGACTCTGGTATTCGACGCGATCGAGGCGCGGCGCTGACAGGGCACACAGGTCCCGCGCAGACCCCACAAGTGGCACGCTTGCCTCGTACCCGGTGCGTCACCGCATCTGGCAACCGAAGCGTAGCATGGCTACAGTTGCCGCGTGCGTCCTGGAGGTGCCGATATGCAGCGA
>JACRCR010000138.1 GCA_016218925.1 Deltaproteobacteria bacterium
ACCAACCTACCGACCGCCCCGACAACGACGACCGGCAGATGTGTGCGCGCGATAGACTCGCCGGCCAACCCACCGACCACCCCGGCGCCGACGACCGGCAGATGTGTGCGCGCGATAGACTCGCCGACCAACCCACCGACCGCCCCGGCGCCGGCGACCGGCAGCGCTGTGCGCGCGATAGACTCGCCGACCGCGCTACCGACGAGCCCCGCGACCAACTCTGGGGCATCACCGGTCGCATCCACGTCACATTCGTCGCGCCGTTGTCGGTCAGCGTGCTGTTTCGCACCGTCATGCAGAGCTTCGCCGCTCCCATCGAGCCTCGCCGGAAAGCGCTGGAGCGAATGCTCGAGCAGGTGCTCGGCCAGTGGCGCAGCCAGCCGCGCCATCGCGACCCGGTGTTCGCGCGCGACGGCCACCGCTGCAGCGCCCCCGGGTGCAGCTCGCTCACGAACCTGCACGACCATCACATCATCCCGCGCTCGGCCGGCGGGACCAACGCGCTCAGCAACCGCACCACACTGTGCGCCTGGCACCACCTGCGCGCAGTGCACGGCGGATTGGCGCGCGCGACCGGACAGGCCCCCGACGCCATCGACTGGGAGCTGGGACTCGCCGCCGACAGAGCGCCGCTCATGCGGCTGCGCGGCGATCACTATCTCGGCGAGCCGAGGTAAGGCGTCGTGTACCGTTACCCGTCTTCGTTTCTCTCCGCGCCCGCGTATCTCGCGTACGCCTACCAGTCCTGGCGTCGCAGTCCTGGCGTCGCAGTCCTGGCGTCGCGGTACGGCGCCGCCGCTTGCGCACGAGATCCGAAGTGCGCCGAGCCACACGCATCGCACCGGCGACGCCGGGGACTCGTCGCAACTTGGTGACCCGACCGACAGCCAGCGGCCCTGGGCGGGGCCCGTGGTTGACGCCAACGTCTCGGCGCTACTCACGCGTCTGCGACTGCTGCACAGCATCGCCGGCAACATCCGCGACCGGACAGCAGGTGCGCGGACGGATGTCGCTGAACAACTGCTCCAGCAGCCGTTGCTCGTCGGGACGCAGCGAAGCCATCTCGTTGATGCAGCGACGCAGGTGCGGACAGGCGGGCTCGGGATCGCCAAGCGAGATGTAGGCCTCGGCCAGACGCAGATGATTCTCCATCGTGTCGGGATGCTCTTCAGTGAGCGCTTCGAGGATCTCCAGACCGGCCTCGGAGTTGCCGTGCTTGAGCAGCGCGGCCGGCGCGATCACGTAGAGCGTGCCGAGCAGGCGCTTGGCCGCGCCGTCGCGAAAGGTCGGGTCGAGCTTGACGCTCTTCATCGCGGCATGCTCGACGTCCTCGACCAGGTTGGCCACACGAAGGCCGCGCTGCTGCACCAGGCGTCCTGTGATGGCCGCGCGCGCGAAGTAATAGGCGGCATTGCGCTCGGTAAAGCGCGGGAGCTCGTCGTAGGCGGCTTCGCGGTCCACGGGCGTATCGCGGCCCTCGGCGATCAGCGCTTCGAGCGCGTCGCTGAGCGCCAGCGCATCCACCGCCTCGACGAGACCGGCAGCCGGCGCCACCGACACGTCGCGCTCGGCAGAACACCCGAGCGCGAAACAGGCGACGGTCGCCGCGGCAACTACGCTGGCGCGAAGACGCGCGCCGCGCGCCGACCACGCACCACCCCGTGTCACGCCCCCGCTCGGCGCCTCAGCGCGCAGCGCGACGCTACTTTGCATAGGCCTTGATGACGGCCTGGTAGTCGGCCTCCCCTGTCGCCTTCAGATCTACGATGCCCACTTCGGCGCACGCGCTCTCGCCCCCGTCGCGGCACAGCTCGGGCAGACTCTCCTGAAAGCGCTGCCGCTCGGCTTTGGACGCGCTCGGGAAAGCCACCACCGGCATCGGCGGAAGCTCTTCGCTCTTCCACACCGGGCTGATGTCCTGCGCGCCTTCCAGATGCGGAAGCTCGGCCAGTTGCGCGTCGTCGATCAGCGCGCACACGGCGCCGCCCGAGAGCACCTTGGTGATGGTCTGCAGCGGCCGCTGGGTCTGAACGAGTTGGAAATCGCCGAGCTTGATGGCGCCGGCGAAGACCACTTTCTCGATGAACGGGACGTCGTCTGTGTGATCGCTTGCCAGTGCCTTGCCGCGGCACCCGGCAAGATCGGTGGCGCTCTTGCTGATCAGGTAGTAGCGCCGCCCACCGGCGAGTTTGACGGCCACCTGACCGATCACGTCGTAGTGGTACTTGTCCTGAAAGGCCAGGAAGGCGCCGAGCGACAAGATCGCGTAGTGGACCTGCTGCGACGAGATGAAGGCCTCGGCGCTGGCCCGGTTGGTGACGTACTGGCCCTTGGCGGAAGCCCACTGGTTCTTCTGGGCCGCGCTGGTGACGAAGCGATCCAGGTAGGGCTGGGCCAACGCGGGGCTCCCCACGCCGTGTTCTTTGAGGACCAGGATCGGAACCGCACCCGGCGCACCCGGCGCGTCCGGCGCACCCGGCGCGTCCGCGGCCCGCGCCGCCGACACCGGCGCACCCGCGGCCCGCACCGCCGACACCGGCGCCACAGCCAGCGCGACAACGAGCAACACAACACGAAGGGAAATCAGGTACACGAGTCGGGATCCCTCTCCAGTCCGTCCTCTGCGCGCTCAACAGCCGCGCCCCCCGCGCGCCGGCAAGCTGGCAAAGTTCGCGCAGGGTTCAACGTATCGCTTTCGATTTCAACGGCCGGCGCTGCATTGCCGCCGCCGGCCTCCGCGACGCGCGCCGAGACCGGCTCGGCGCGCGCGCAGGACCTCATGGACGAGCTGCCTACCGGCCGGCGGCGATGATCGAACTCAGATCGAAGAAGGTCTCGGTGGTGCCTTCCTTGTCGCCGAGGTCCACGTACCAGCCCTGCTCGCCGGGGAAGCGATGACTCGGTAGCGCGCAGTAGGTGCCGTGCTCGAGTTGCAGATCGATCATCGTGATCGAAGGCCGGTAGGAGTACTCCCAGTCCAGTCCGTACTTGGCGCCGGGAAACGGGCTCTTGGCGAAGCGGTAGTTGTTGATCCACAGCTTCCACAGTTCGTTGGCCGAGTCGTACATCTCGGTGAACGGGATGCGATAGACCTCCTTGTCCAGATAGATCACGCGCTTCGAGTACGCGTACTGGGGAAGCTTGGAAACGCCCTCGACGATCCACACGTCGCGAGGTTCCCAGAGGTCGTCGTGCATGAAGTCGCCAGAGGGTGCGCCCCACTTCACCGGCAGATGCTCGGCGTGCATGGTGCCGAGAATGGTCTTCTCGCCGAGGTACTTCCACGCCATCCACGCCACGTTGCCCTGGTAGCCCTCGTAGCTGTCGGCGTCGGTATCCTGCCCGAACAGCGCATCCGAGCGCTGCGCCGAAGACAGTCGCCGCACGCGACGGAGCTGGGGCAGATACAGCCACGTGTCGTCCTGCCGCGCGGCGTCCGCGTAGCGCGTGAACGTGAAGCCGGTGCCCTTCAGATCGAACGGCTCGATGATCGGATACAGCGCCTCTTTGAAACGGGCGCTGTCGCGGTTGGGCATCTCGGGCTTGGGATCGACGACGAGACGGCCGCTGAAGTAGAGGCGGCGGATGTGATCGATCAGGAAGTGACGCTCCACACGGGCCGTGTTCCCGTCCTTCCCGAGGCTCGAGGTATCGCAGTCGAAGTTGCGGATGTCGGAGTCGTCGGTGCCGATCGCCGTACTGAAGTTGAACATCACCCTGACGGCGATCAGCGGGTCGTTCTTGTCGATCACCGGGAACGGCTGCCCGGCAACGTAGTTCTCGAGTCGCACGCCGTCCGCCGACAGCTTCACCTGAGAGGCGA
>JACRCR010000143.1 GCA_016218925.1 Deltaproteobacteria bacterium
AAGTCGCCAAGCGCGGGGGCAGCTTCGACATGGTTCTCGGCGAGATGCACCGGCGCGGAGCCCCGCCGGGCGGTTCTCATCCATCGCGCGGCTGCCGCTGCCGTCAGCACGGTCAGGAAGGGCAGCAGCGCTGCGGCCGGTACGCGCCGCGTGTCGTTGGACATGGCGGTCCACGCCAGCGGCAGCGCTTGCAGGAACGCGGCAAGCAGCAACCACAGCGCGGCCTCGTCGCGAGCCACCACCAGCGCGAGGATCGCGATTGCGGCCACCAGCGATCCGCCTTCGCCGATCTTGGTACGCGGCGTGTCCCAGTACACGTGGGCGATTCCGTGGCCCAGGCGACGCGCGGCATCGATGACCGAGTGATCGCTCCAGTACGTCGACCACGAGTAGCGCGGCGGGCCGGGCAGATGCGCCGCCTCGTAGCCATCGACCCACACATAGTTGGAGAGGTAGCCGTGATAGACCGGGTTGCCGGCGTAAAGCAGGCGCGGGACCCAGCTCGGCGAGGCGACGACGAGGAACAGCGCGATCGCGGCGCCGTACTTTACCAGCGGCAGCAGCGGCCGGTCCTCCTGTTCCTCTTCTTGCTCTTCTTCGTCCGGGTCGACCTCGCCGGCTTGGTCGCTGACCCGCAGCTGCGGCGCGTCGCCAGCGCCAGCTGGTACGGCGCTGCGCAGCGCGCGCACGTCGGACGCGACCATCGCGACGGCGAGTCCGGCGGTCAGAAACAGGCCGTTGACGCGTGTCAGGTAGGCCAGCGCCGCAAGCGCTGCGAAGACGAGCAGCGCGCGCAGGCGTTTCTTCTTCAGATACGAAAGAGCCGCACCGACGGTGGCGGTGCTGATCAGCACGTACAGCGGTTCGGTGAGCAGGTGCGCGGTGGCGATGTCGAAGAGGAACTCGGCTTGATAGACGAGTCCCGCGGCCAGTGCGCCGGCGAGCGCATTGCCGCACACCCAGGTTCCCACCGCGAACGCGACCCACAGAGTCGCGACGACCAGCATCAGGTTGACCCTGGCCAGCGCCGGCGCGCCGGAAAGCCCGCAGGCTTCGGCCACCGCCAGCACGGCCGGGTAGGCCGGCTGGCGGTGCGCTCGGTCGGCGGCCTCGCCGCCGCCGGGCGCGACAAAGCTCATCGAGAAGTCGCCGCTGCGAAAATCGTCGGCGATGTCGAGGTAGTGCTGGCTGTCGTCGGCCAAGAGTTGGCGAATGCCGACAAGCGTGGAAGAAACCTCCTCTATGTATGTGGTGCCGCGGTTCCACAGCGCCACCGACATCAGCGCGACGAGCGCCGCGGCGGCCAGGCCCGGTCGCGCGCGAAGCGCCTTGCCGAGGCCTGCCAGGAATCTTCTCGCCGGCGCTGGCACCGCGCGACTATAGAGAGGGGCGGCGGGCGATGCAGCCGCCGCCTGCGGCGACGCCCTCTCCGCGGCCGGCGACGACGGCGTCTCGGTGGGCGGGGACGACGACCTCTCCGTTGCCGGCGACTGGCGGCGCGGCGTGAGACTCACCGCTGCTCTCCGACAGTTACGCCGAGCGACTCGAGCGCGCGTTCGGCGCTACCGGCCCAGTCGCGGTTGGCGGCGGGATTGGCCGGGCTCGGATGCGGAATCGAGCCGCTGGTGAACGCGACCGACGGCACCAGCGCTCTTGCGACTTCTACGCGTTCGGCGGCGAAACGTCCGATGCCGACGACGAAGCGCGGCCTCAGCAGCGAGACGGCCGCTGCCAGTGCGCGGTCGCAGGGCGGCAGCAGCGCCGCTCTGCTTTCCGGCGCGAGCTTGTCCGGCGTGCGATTGCGACCGCTCTCTTCGACGAACAGCAGCGGGCAGTAGTTGAGCACGAAGAAGCGCTCGAAGAAGCGCCGGGGAACTCCGAAGCGTGAGCGCGCCCAGCCCCACAGCCGCGCACCGCTGACTTCGGCGCGCGGGCACGCGAAACCTTCGACCGGTCGCGCCGGATGCTCGCGAGGCGGCTTGCCGATCGGCACGTCGATGCCGAGCCAGTCTCGCACCAGCTCGACGTGTCCGAATGGAACACCGGTCTGCGCCATGCCGAACGGCCCGGGGTTCATGCCGACCAGCAGAACCTCTTTGTCGCCACCTGCGTAGCGGTCGCAGTAGGCGGCGTAGCCGGGGCGCGCATAGACGAGCGGGTTGTAGACCGCCGCCACCGGCGCGCCGAAGCTGAGGGTATCGAGGTCGCGCGCGAGTTCGTCGGCGATGTCGAGCAGCGCGGTCACCCGCCTCAGGCCTTGGGCCTCTGTCGGTTCTTCGCCGGCGCGAACGCCTCCAGCACGCGCCAGTCCGGCAGCGGCAGTCCCTGCGGATGCAGAGGCTGGATGCACACTTGATCGGCGCCGGCATCCAGATGCGCGCGGATGCGCGCGTCGATGGCCTTCTCGTCACCCCACGCGACGATGGCATCGACGAGTCGGTCGCTGCCCATGTTCTCGAAGTCGCCGTCGGCGAATCCGAAGCGCTCGAGGCTGCGCCGGTAGTTTGGCAAGCCCAGGTACATCGCCAGACTCTGGCGCGCGACGCTTCTGGCCTTGGTCGCGTCGGTCTCCAGCAGCACTTTCTGCTCGGTACAGATCCACGCGTCAGGTCCGACGATGTTGCGGGTGAAAGCGGTGTGCTCGGGCGGTACCAGGTAGGGATGCACGCCGCGGGTCCTCTCGGCGGCCAGCGCGAGCATCTTCGGGTGCAGCGCGCCGATTACGATCGGCGCGGGCTCGGCGGGTGGGAATGCCGTGTACGGAGCGCGATCCATCGCGTCCAGATATTCGCGCATGAACGAGTAGGGGCGGTTCCAGTCGTGTCCGCGCAGACCCTGCACCAGAGGCTGGTGGGAGACACCGATCCCGAGCACGAAGCGGCCCCCGGATTGCTCGGCCAACGTCCTGGCTCCGGCAGCCATCGTCATCGCGTCGCGTGCATAAATGTTGGCGATGCCGCTGGCCACCACCAGCGTGGAGGTAGAAGCGAGCAACCAGGCGGCCGAAGCGAAGACTTCGCGCCCGATTGCTTCCGGGATCCACAGCGCACCGTAGCCGAACTCTTCGATGCGCCGGGCGGTGTCGGCCGCGTCGGCTGCCGACATCGCGTCGAGAAAACACCAGGCTCCGAGCTTTCCGAGTTGCATATCGATCGTCTCCGTTGGTTGTCGGTCGGCCGAGCGCTCCCGCGGACACTGGACCTGTGACCGCTTGGGCGTCGGGCGCGAAACGCGGCGTGAGTATGACGGGGCAGGCCGGCGGGGCAAGGCAGCCGGTGCAGACCTTGCAAAGGGCGGGCGCTGCGGCGCCGCGTGCTTGCGGGCCGGCGGGGCCGATGCGACAACTGCCCCCGCGTGCGTTGTCTGACTCGACTGCGAGCCGTCGCTCTGGCCTTCCCCGCTGCGCTGCTCGTGGTGCTCGCGCTGCTGCGGGCGCGCAGCGCGAAGTTCTACTTCGAAGCGGTAACGGACGCTGGCGCGGTGGCGGCGGCGACGCCGGTCGCGTTCGCGCTCGCCGCGGCGACGGCCCTGTGGGCGTTGAGGGAGACTCGCGCCGGCGATGATCCTGGTCGTAGGGGCCGCGCCGGGCTTTGTTGCGCCGTTGCGGCCTCGTGCACGGCCGCTGCCGTTCACCTCGCCGCGGTAAGCGCGCCGGCGCAGCATCCCCAATCCGTCTCCGAACTGGTACACGGGATGATTCGGTTGCAGCCAGAGCCGGCGGTTGCGATGGTGTTGGTGCTGCTGGCGTCGTCGCCGCTGGTTGCCCGCTTGCTGCGATTGCCTGGAACGCTCGCGCTGCCTCCTATCCTGGCTCCGGGCGCGGTGATCGGCGCGCTGGCGGCGCTCGACCGTCCCACCGGGTGCGAAGCCGTGCTTGCGCCCCTCTTACTGGCGACGACGTTCGGGCTGTGGATGCTTCTCGACGTTGCCGCCGCGCGTGCGGCGCGAAGCGGGCGTGGCGATGCCGCGGGCGCAGGAGCCGGGGCGAGCGCGGCGGATTGCGCCGCGAACTCGAGACGGTGGCCGGCAGGCGACCGCGCGCGGTTCGTGCTCGGTGTCCTGGCATGCTGCGGCGTCGCGGTGTGGCTGACGTGGCCGAGCTGGCGGCCGGGCATCATCATCAATGCCGATGCTCCGCGCCACCTGCTGCGGGCCAAGATCATGGCCGAGATGTTTCTGCCGGCGGGGCACATCGACGGATGGTCTCCGTACTGGTACCTCGGCGCTCAACTGTTTCTGTTCCAATCCTACGGCTACTTCTTTCTGATCGGCGCGGCGGCCGACCTGCTCGACGGATGGGTTCGGCTCCAGAGCGTCTTCAAGTTCTTCTATGCAGCGCCGATCGTGGTGCTTCCCGCATCCGTGGCGTGGCTCGCGCGCGGAGTCGGCGCAAGCCGCCGCGCGGCGTTGGCAGCCGCGTTCGCGTCGATGGCGCTCAGTTCCAGGGTCGGCTACGGCATCGGCGGCGTCTATGGAACCGGCCTGCTGTTGCAGGGCGTTGGCGTGGTGATGTTCGCGCTGGTCTGGCCGCTGGTGCTCGACGCGCTCGAAGGCCGGCGGCGCGCGGCGTGGACGGCTTCGCTGCTGCTGGGTGGGATCCTGGTGACCCACTTCATCACGGGTGCGTACGTGATGGCTGCGGCCGGCGTGGTCGCGGTCGCAGTCTCACTGTCGCGTCGAGAGGCGGCGCCGCTCGTGTGCTACGGCGCCATGGCGATCGCAGCGCTGCTGCTGTCGGCCCACACGCTGTTCCCGAGTCTGGAGCTGCGCCATATGGCCGGCGGCGCTGTGGGCTGGGGTGATCCGGAGGACCGCTTCGCGCGTTTCCTCATCGGGCGAGGCGTCGGGCCGCCGTGGTTCGTGGTGCCGGCCTTGATCGCGGCGCTGGTCGCGGTGGTTCGCAGGCGTGGGCGCATCGCGCTCGCAGCGCTTCTGCTGTTCGGCACGGCGCTGCTGGCGACCTCGGTGCCTTCGCCGCTGGAACCCGCCATCGTGCGGAAAATCCTCGGGGTCCTGCTGCGCCCGCGGGCGCAGCCGTACGCTACGCTGATGACCGCGGTGTTCGTCGGCGTGGCGGTCGATGCGCTGTTCTCTCGCATCGTGTCCACCGGTGCGCCAGCGTCGCGCGAGCCAAGCAACGGCACGGCCGTGTGGCCGTGGAGACAGGCAGCCGCGCTGCTGCTGTGCGTGACGTTCGTCGGCGCCGGCCTCGCGCAGATGGCGTCCTTGCGCCATGCGGTCTCGACAGAAGCAACGCTGCGGCGAAGCAAGCACCGCGACTACGCGCAGCTCGTCCACTGGCTCCGTACCAATGTGCCGACACCGGCGGTCGTGGAGATCAACCGCCGCGGGCTGCCGTCACAGGCCACCGGGGCGCACAGCGTGATCAGCATACTCAACCTCGACACCGGGTTGTTCACGCTCGGCGGCGATCAGGCCGAACTGACCAGCGCGAACTCTCGCACGCGATCGCTGCACGCGAAGCGGCTGGTCCGGGGCGCCGAATGGACCGCACGCCGCCTGCGTTCTTTCGGCGTCTCCTACGTGATCGCCACGGACGTGGTTTCGCGCCAACGCCTCAATGCCAGCGCCGAGTACCAGAACGTCTACGAGAGCACGAGCGTGGCGGTCTACCGGATCCGCAACTCAGGTGCGTGGCTGACCGGATCGGGGATCGAGAGCAAGAGCTTCGTGTTTGAGCCCGAACGCATGCGCTGGCAGGTCCTGGCGCGAAGTTCGAAACCGCGGCAGGCCACCGTGGCGGTGAGCTGGCATCCCAACTGGCGGGTGCTGGTGGACGGTCGGCCTGTCGAGGTCGTCGGCACGTCGCGCCACCTTCTCTCTTTCGAGATCGCGCCTGGCGCCCACAGCGTAGATCTGAAGTACGTTCGGCGAAGATCCGAACTGGTCTACAACATGATCTCGCTGGCAACGCTGGTAGTGGTGGTGGGCGGGTTGGCATGGACGCTGCGCGCAGCGCGTTCTACTGCGCCGCGGTGAGCGCGGCGGCGGCTTTTCGCGCGTCTTCGTGCCATTGGGGGCGCGACGTGTCGATCACGAAGTGCCGTCGTGCCGGCCAGTCGCCTGCGCCGGCGAGCGGTGCTTCGAACTGCGCGCGCATCGCCGCGTAGAGTTCGGGGCCGGCATCGGAGGCGTCGCCGCCGCGTACGGCGCGCTCGCGAAGTCTCGCCAGCGCGTCGCTCTCGTCCGCCTTCACTTCGACCAGGCTGCACGGCGATCCCTCGCCGACAGCCCAGATTCGCGCCTGCTCGCGCCAGTCGCGCTTCGCGTGGGTGGCATCGAGGATCACCGTGCGCCCGGACCGGACCACGGGACGCGCTTCCGCGAGGAGATCCGCATACACCTGCGCACGACGATCTTCCCGGTAGGCGCCCTGACCGTGCTCGGTGCGCAACGACTGGTCCGGCGCCAGGCCGGCGCGCGACTTGCGCACACGGTCCGACGAGATCACCACGGCGCCCAATAGATCGGCCAGAACCTCGGCTACCGTAGTCTTGCCGCTGCCGATCAAGCCGCAGATCAGCAGCGTTGCGCCGGGCCGCCGCGGCGCGAGCAGCGTCATCCCCAGTTCGAGATGACGCCTGACGCTCGACGCCGCGCCCGAACGCTGCGCGGCCGACATCGACGCGTCACCGGCGACCAACGCCGCAACCTTGGCGCGAACCAGCGCACGATAGCCGGCGAAGTAATCGACCACGCTGAAGAGATGGAAGTCGCCGCTGTCGCGCGCGTAGCGACGCAGGAAGCGCGAGGCGAGGTCGGGATATCCGCGATAGGTCAGATCCATCGCGAGAAACGCCACGTCGGAGGCGGCATCGATGCGGCGGAAGTCTTCGCGGAATTCGAGGCAGTCGACGATCAGCGGAGGCGACTGGTCGGTCTCGAACCAGATGTGTTCGGTGTGAAGGTCGCCGTGGCCGTCGACCACGCGCCCGCGCCTGCGCCGCTCCTCGAAGTCGGCGCTACGCTCGCTCGCGAAGCGTTCGGCTAGCTCGCGCGCCTCGCGGACCCGGGCGTGGTCAACGATGGCCGGGTCTACGCTGAGCAGCGCGTCGAAGTTCGCGCGCGCCGGCCCCGTCGTGGTCTCCAGCCAGTCGCAGGCGGGAAATGGCGCGGGTACGCCGAGGCCGTGAGCGGCGTGAAAAACCGCCATCGTCGCGGCGATCGCGTCGATGTGACGTGCCTGGATGCTTCCGGCGGCCAGTAGCGTGTGCAGGTCACGTCCGCGCTCGAGGCGGCGCATCACCACACAGTGCTCGACGACGTCGGGCGTCGCCGACAGGGCGTCGGCGCAGGCACCGACGCAGCAGCGGCCCGCGCTTCTTCGCAGCGGCGCGACGCCAAGGTAGACGTCGGGCGATAGACGGCGGTTGAGCACGAGCTCGCGCAGACAATCGCGTGCGCGCTCGTCTGCTCGGGAGAAGTCGAGGAAGGCCAATTTGACCGGCCGCCGGAACTTGTACGCGCGCGTGCCGGTCAGGAAGACGTGTGAGATGTGGGTGTCTATGCGTTCGATGCCGGCGCTCGAACTGGGGTCGAGAGGGTAGGCCGACGCATCGGCTAGACATGCCAGCGCGTCTGATTCCATGGAGCCTGTTGTTGTCATCACCCGCGGGTTCCAGGCGCGGCGTCGGCGAGGCCGCGCAGCGCGGTGCGTCTCGGTTCGACCTGGTCCGAGAGACTTTGGGTCTTGAAAGTCCCGTACATCTCCGGCCATAGTGGCCGCGCGTTTTCTGCACCTTCCGTGCAGGAAGTTCCAGGGAGGGGCGAGTGTTTCACAATCTGCGCGAGTTCAAGACGGTCATGGGGGCCGCCGCGGTAGTCCTCGGGCTGGCGGCGGCGCCGGCTTCGGCGTTCGTTACGTTCGAGTCTGGGCAGGTGCGCCCGCTGGCCAAGTCCGCGGACGGCACCCGGCTGTTCGTCTGCAACACGCCGGATAACAGGCTGGAAATCTTCGACATCAGTGCTGGTGGTCACGTGCATCTGGGTTCGGTTCCGGTCGGGCTGGAGCCGGTGGCGGTAGCGGTCCGCACCAGCACCGAGGTCTGGGTGGTCAACCATCTTTCCGACAGTGTAAGTATCGTCGACGTCAGCGACGTTTCCCAGGCCCACGTCACCCGTACCCTGCTGGTCGGTGACGAACCGCGCGACATAGTCTTCGGCGGGTCCGGGTTCGATCACGCCTTCATCACTACCGCCCGCCGTGGCCAGAACAACCCTGTTGATCCTCAACTCACGACCGAGGGTGTCGGCCGCGCCGACGTGTGGGTGTTCGACGCGGGCAATCTCGGCACTTCTCTGGGGGGTGACGAGGAGACCATAGTGACGCTGTTCGGCGACACGCCGAGGCCGCTGGCGGTGAGCGCCGACGGCTCGCGGGTTTATGCCGGCGTTTTCCATTCGGGTAACCAGACGACCACGCTCAGCGAAGGCGCGGTTCCCAACGGAGGCGAGGGCGCCGGTGGCATGCCCTCGCCGAACACCAACCACTCGGGCGTTGCGGCGCCGGAGACCGGCCTGATCGTCAAGTTCAACGGTTCGCAGTGGGTAGACGAACTCGATCGCGACTGGTCCGGCTCGGTGCGCTTCAGTCTTCCCGACTACGACGTCTTCGCGATCGACGCCAACGCCGTGCCTCCGGTGCAGGTGGCCGGCACGCCCGGACGTTTCCCGCACGTCGGGACGATTCTGTTCAACATGGCGATCAACCCATCCAACGGCAAGGTTTACGTTTCCAACCTCGAGTCTCTCAACCAGGTTCGTTTCGAGGGGCCCGGCACCTTCGCCAGTACGACAGTACGGGGCCACATAGCCGAGAGCCGCATCAGCATCATCGATCCGGTGAGCGAGGCCGTGACCACGCGTCACCTGAACAAGCACATCGACTACGACCAGTGCTGCGAGGCGCTCCCCAATGCGACCAACGACAAGAGCCTGGCCTTTCCGCTCGAGATGGCTTTCTCGACCGATGGCTCGCTGCTGTTCGTCAGTGCGTTCGGTTCGAGCAAGGTAGGTGTGTTCGCGACCAGCGAACTCGAGAGCGACACGTTCACGCCGAACGTCGCCGACCAGATCGAACTCTCTGGCGGAGGCCCCACCGGTGTGGTGCTCGACGAAGCCGGCAGTCGCCTGTTCGTGCTGACGCGTTTCGACAACTCGATCTCGGAGGTGAGCACCGCAACGGGACTCGAAACGGCGCATCTGCCGCTGCACAACCCCGAGCCTGCCAGCGTTGTGGAGGGGCGTCCGTTCCTCTACGACGCGCGCCTGACTTCGAGTCACGGCGATCAGGCCTGCGCCTCATGCCACATCTTCGCGGACTTCGACTCGCTGGGATGGGACCTGGGCAACCCAGACGGCGACGTCGCGAACAACGCCAATCCGTTCACGGTCGGGCCCTTCATCGATCCCGACTTTCATCCGATGAAGGGACCCATGACCACCCAGAGCCTGCGCGGCATGGACAACCACGGCCCGATGCACTGGCGCGGAGATCGCACCGATTCCGCCTCCACGACGAGTTCGCAGCCCGACCGTGGCGCATACAACGAGCAGGCGGCGTTCAAGGCGTTCAACCCCGCGTTCGAAGGCCTGGTCGGAAGAGCCGATGTGCTCACCGATGAGCAGATGCAGAAGTATACGGACTTCGTTCTGCAGGTGATGTACCCGCCCAATCCAAATCGCCAGCTCGACGACTCGCTGACCGCAGATCAGGCCAACGCGCACGACATCTACTTCAATCGCATCACCGACACTCTGCAGACCTGTAACGGCTGCCACGTCCTGGATCGTGACGGCAGCGCGGCGTCGAGCGTGGCGAGGCCTGGCTTCTTCGGCAGCGACGGACACTCGTCGTTCGAGAACGAAACGCAGACGATGAAGATCGCCCACCTGCGCAACGTGTACCAGAAGGTCGGCATGTTCGGGATGGCGGCCACGGGGTTCCTCAACCCCGGCGACAACGGCGACAAGGGCGAGCAGGTCCGCGGCTTCGGCGTCCTGCACGACGGCAGCATCGATACCGTGTTCCGCTTCTTCCAGGCTGTCGTGTTCAACCCCCAGGGCGCAAACGGCTTCCAGAGCGATCTGGAGCGCCGCCAGATGGAATCGCTGGTCCTGGCCTTCGACACCAACTTCTTCCCGATCGTCGGCCAGCAGGCCTCGCGCGACGCCTCCAGCGGCTCGGATGTGGAAGACCGTATCGATCTGCTGCTGGCGCGCGCCGAGGTCGGCGACTGCGATGTGGTCGTCAAGGGCGTGGTGGGCAGCGAGGAACGCGGCTACCTGTACGCCGGCGGTGGTCAGTTCAGCACCGATCGAGTTGCCGACGGGACCATCGCCGATGCGACGCTGCGCGCTCTGGCCAATGCCGCCGGTCAGGAGTTGACCTTCACTGCGGTGCCACCGGGCGAAGGAACACGGATCGGGATCGACCGCGATCTGGACGGGTTCCGAGACAATGACGAACTCGACAACGGCGGCGACCCGGCCAGTGAGCTGAGCCTGCCGTGCGTGAACACGACGCCGGCGTTGGTTTTCAACAAGGCGGCGCTGATCGACCGCCGCGGACGTCTGGCACTAAAAGCCATCGTGACGCTCGCCGGCTACGCTGGCGAGACGGTCGCACTCGCGGCCGTTGACGGCGGAGGGACCATCATCGATACCGGAGCCCTGGGCAGCGATTTCGTCGTCAACTCGAGCGGCAGCACCCACAAGTTCAAGGCCGTCAAAGGAACGACCGGCATCGTCAAAGCGGTCGTCAAGGCTTTGAGCACTGCGGGGCAGTACAAGCTCACGGTGACGGTGAAGAACGGCTGGACGCCGCCGCTGGCCGACGAGGCGGCGGCTGCTACCGCAGTGACACTGAACGTGGGCGGCGAGTGTTTCCAGGGCCCGGCGACCAGCGTCAAGTAACGGCTGCATCTTGATCGTGCGGCGCGGCGCGAAGAGCGGGCGCGCGGCGAGTCGCGCCCGCTCTCCAGCGCTGCTATGGTGCCTTTTTGCGCCTCATCCTGGGCATGAAGATGGGGTGTAGCAGGCACGGTGACACGAGTGGCCGGGTGGCTTGCTCGCGGCCGGCAGGTCCGCGGCAAAGCCTGGCGGGTTATTGGGTCGCTGCGCGAGCCCGCTGCGCGGGTCTTGGCGGGTCGATCAAGGAAACGAGTGATGCGCAGGTGGAGACGCTGGCTTCGGGCAGCGCTGCTGGTGTGGCAGGAAGAAGGGCTGATGGGAGTGGCGCGCTACACGGCGCGTCGCGCTTACCTGCATCAGGGTTTTTTGCTCTACCAGCGGGACCTTTCGGCCCACGAAGCGGTCCCTCTTCCTCCTGCCCTTACGCTGGTGCGTCTGGCTACGCCGGCCGAGCGTAACGCGCTTCTGCACGCGCGTGAAGACTTCGCGGCGGCGAGCTACTGGGAAGTGATCCAGCCCGACGCCGAGTGTTACGTCGGCCTGGACGGCTACCGCATCGTTTCGGTTCACTGGCTGTCATCCAACGAAGAGTCCAACCGCCTGGTGGAACTGGGGCCCGAGGATTTCGTGATCGGCCCGTGCGTTACCGCCTCCACGCATCGCGGGCGCGGAGTCTATCCGGCGATGATCCGCGCGCTGTGCGCCGATCGCTACCGCAAGGGGCAGCGTCGCGCCTACATGGTGGTCAGCGTTCACAACGCGGCGTCGATTCGCGGGATCGAAAAGGCGGGGTTCCACTGCATCGGGCGCGCCGATCTCCGGCGCGTCGCCGGCCTCCAGCGAGTCGTCAGGCAGCCGATTACCGCAGCGCCCTGAGGCTCGTTCAGAGCATTTCCAGCATGCGCCAGGCGGTCTCGCCGGCCTGCTCGATGGTTCTTGCGGTCAGTTCGAAGCGTCCTTGCTCCGATTCCTTGATCATTCCGACGAAGGCGCCGAAGACCAGCGCGATCAGCACGCCAGGCGACCCGGCGCGTATCGTTCCGGCGCGCTGCCCCTCGCGTACGAAGCGCTCGGCGGCTTCGAACAGCTCGGTGCTGACCGCGCGGCTCTTGCTATCGAGGTAGTCGTCGTGGTGCTGCATCTCGAGGAACCGCATCATTTGCGGCTGTTCGACTGCGAAACGCGACAGGCCTCGCCACAGCAGGCGGAACTGCTCGCGCGCATCGGTCGAGCCGGCCAACGCCTCGCGTAGCGCCTCGCGCATGGTCCCCTTGCACTGGCGGAAGAGCACGTTGGCGAGTTCTTCCTTTCCAGCGAAGTAGCGGTAGACGGTGCCGGCGCCGACCTGGGCGCGGCATGCGATATCGGGAACAGGGGTGGCTCCAAAAGTGCGCTCCGCGAAGAGCTCGAGCGCGGCGCGCAAGACGGCGTCGCGCTTGGAGGACGAGACCGGCGGTCGCAGCGCTTGCCCTTGTGCGCCGCTTCTCACCGGCGCGGAATATTCATTCCGCGCCCTGGAGTCAAGCCGGTCAGGCGCGGCTGCGTCAGGCCGGGCCGAACGCGGATGCGTCGCGCGCGCCGGCGCCGCGTGACTCACCGAAGCAGGCTACGGCTTGACCAGCAGGAATGCGGTTCCACCCCGGCGGGCGAGCAGCAACAGCGCCGACTCGTCATCTGCGACTTTGGCGGCCAGGCTCCGGAAGTCATCCGCGTTTCGTACCTGTTTTCGGTTGATCTCGAGGATGACGTCGCCGGGCGTGACTCCCGTCCTGGCGGCGGCGGCGTTGCGCTGGATGCCAGTGACGAGCGCGCCCCTGGCCACTGCTGCTGGGACCTCGAAGCGTTCGCGCGTATCGGCTGTGAGGTTGTCGACGGTGAGGCCCGACAGCGGTCCTTCGGCGTTGCGGCTTTCTTGCTGCGGTTCGTCGTCCTTGCCCCGTGGCAGCTCGCCGAGTCCGACACGGAAGGTCTTCTCCTTCTTGTCGCGGATCACGTCCACTTTGACCTTGGTTCCGATCTGGTGGCCGGCGACGATGTTGCGCAGCTGGCCGGTCGATTCGATCGCCTTGCCGTCGATCGCGGTAATCACGTCACCGCGTTCGATGCCGGCTTCGGCGGCGGGGCCGTTCGCCGTGACGTCGGCGACCAATACCCCGCGGCCTTGATCGACTCCCAGAGCCTCGGCGAGGTCTCTGTCAATCGGCTGGATGGCGACCCCGAGCCAACCACGCTGGACTTTGCCGGTCGCGACCAGGCTGTTCATGATCTCGCGGGCCATGTTGGAAGGGATCGCGAACCCGACTCCCTGGTAGCCGCCGCTGCGGCTGACGATCGCGGTGTTTATGCCGACCAGCTCACCACGAATGTTCAGTAGCGCACCGCCGGAATTGCCGGGGTTGATGGCCGCGTCGGTTTGAATGAAATCTTCATAGTCGGCGATGCCGACATTGGCGCGGCCGGTGGCCGAAACGATGCCCATCGTTACCGTCTGACCGACGCCGAAAGGGTTGCCGATAGCAAGCACGGTATCCGCCAGGCGGAGCTGATCGGAGTCGCCGAACGGCAGCACATGGAGATTCGCCAGATCTCCCTTCAGGCGCACGACGGCTATGTCGCTCTTGGGGTCGCGGCCGACTATCTCGGCGTCGAACTCGCGCCTGTCGGCCAGCGTCACGCGGATCTCGTCGGCTTGCTCGACGACATGGTTGTTGGTCAGGACCATGCCATCGGCGGAGGCGATCACTCCCGATCCGAGGCTCTGGGTGCGTCTCTCTTGCGGTAGCGAAAAGCCTGGCGGCAGTCCGAAGAACTGCCGGAACAGTGGGTTGTCCATCGACGGAGATTCGTCGAGGTGTTCGGGAACTTTGGATATCTTGGTGGACGAGATGTTCACCACCGCGGCGGTGGCGCGCTCGGCGACATCGGCCAGGTCGACCGCCGGGTAGTGGGCCTCAGCGGCTGCCGGTGTCAGTAACTCGGAGACGCGCTCTACGGCGCATCTCAGCGCTGAGGAGGCCGGACGGCACGCTGGCGAGTGAAGTTGCTCGGGTGTCGAAACGACTGAACCCGTAAGAATCGCGCCGGCCACGGCGCCTGACAAAGCAACGGTACAAAGGCGGGTCCAGCCGAATCCTGGCTGCATGCTCGGTCTCCTCGTCTACGGTTTGGTAAGGCCCACGGCCAAGCGAAAATATCCTCGACAAGCAGCCCGTACGACGCAAAGACCGCGGCGGCTATTCACAGGCCCGGGCGTCGTGCTATCTCGCTCGAAAGCTCGACACGAGCGTCGTCGCACTCCCGCGTGGATCGGGCGCCGTGGTGCGCGTCGGCCGCAAGAGGTTGCGGGGACTCTAGCAATCTACCTGCGGTTGTTTTTGTAACTCTTCGTAGTTGCGACCGTTTTTTGTCGTGGTTGGCGTTGCTCGAGCGCAGGTGGGTCGGTACAATGGTCGTCACCTCTGGGGTGGGTTGCAGGGGAATCACCCGGGACGCGGGAACACAGCGGGAGAACGCGATATGTCCGAGAACGACGTGCAGCTTACGGGCAGTGGCAATACGATGGCGGTGATCGCACTGGTCGCCGCGATTTTGTCCCTTGCCCTCAACTTCTGGAACATCGACCGCACCAATGGGCTCCAGGCGTCGATTGCGGTCGACAAGATCAACGCGGCAGCGGCGGCCAAGAAAGCAGCCGGATCCTGAATTCAGTCTCGAAGTGTCGGTACGGTCCGTTGCGCGTGAGCGGCTCCGTACCGACATATCCTTTCCTCCTCTTTCCCATCCTCGTTCGATGATTGCTGCGCGAGCGCAGCGCGCGCGCAGCTGCCGGTGCTTTTGCACTGCGGGGCGGTTTGCACCATCGTCCGCGCGCGCGGCTTTCGATTGGGCTTCTCAGGCGCGTTCGCGCCGGACAACGGCTCGATCCCATCGGGAACCGCGACTTCCTTTTCGGCGAGGGCTTTCATGAACGACGAGACGAGCGTGGTGCTCATCGGTGTCGGCCAGGCCGTGCAGCACGACATCGATCCTAGCCGGGCACGCGGGCCGGTTGATCTGATGATGGACGCGGCGAGGTCCGCGGGGCTGGACAGCGGTCTCGGGCCCGCAGTCTTGGCCAAACTCGATACCGTCGCGATAGTCGATATCTTCGCTTGGCAGCCCGGAAACGCGGCGCGCCTTCTGGCGGATGCGGTCGGGGCCCGGCCGAGGCGCGAGATCGTTTCGACGCTCGGGGGGAACACGCCCCAAGCCTGCATCAATTATCTTGCGCGTGAGATCGGCGCCGGCCGCTGCGGGTTTGCGCTGATGGGCGGAGCCAACGTGGTCGGGAGCATGATGAAGGCCCGGGCGGCCGGCGTACGCCTGGCGTGGCCCAGCGGGGGCGAGGGCAGTGCCGAGCGGTTCGGCGACGACAAGCAGGGCAGCAGCGACTACGAAAACACACACGCGCTGTACCTTCCCGCTCACATATACCCGCTCTTCGAGAACGCGCTGCGGGCGCGACGTGGCTTGTCTCCGCAGGCCCACAATATGCGTATCGGCGCGATGTTCGAGGAGTTCACGAAGGTCGCGTCGAGGAATCCCTACGCGTGGTTCCCGGTTGAGCGAAGCGCGCAGGAGATCGCCACCGCCAGTGACTCCAATCGCTTCGTGGCGTTTCCGTACACCAAGTACATGAACGCGGTAATGGCGGTCGATCAGGCGGCGGTAGTGCTGCTGACGAGCGTGGCCGAGGCCAGGCGACTCGGCGTTCCCGAAGAGCGTTGGGTCTACTTCTGGGGTGGCGGCGAGGCGAGCGAGAACCCGTGGTACGTGAGCGAGCGTCCACGTCTCGACCGTTGCCCGGCGATGCGTTTTGCCTGCACGCAGGCGCTGGCGAGGGCCGGTATCACGGTCGAAGCCGTGGATCTCTTCGACTTCTACAGTTGCTTCCCGGTCGCGGTGGAACTCGGCTGCGAAGGGCTGGGGCTCGCGGAGGACGATCCGCGCGGCCTGACCGTGACCGGCGGGCTGCCCTACTTCGGAGGACCCGGCAACAACTACACGACCCACGCCATCGCCGCGATGGCCGAGCGTCTGAGGCTGCGACCGGGTGCCAAGGGGCTGGTGACCGCCAACGGCTGGTATCTGACCAAGCACGCGGCAGGGGTCTACGCCAGCGCGCCCAAGCCGTCGCCGTCGGTGACTATTGCCGATCCACCGCCGGCGGAGGCGAGTCATTGCGAGGGACCGGTCAGACTGGTCCGCGAGCCGCAGGGCGCCGCCGTCATCGAAAGCTACACGGTTGTCTACGCGCGCGAGGGGCACCCCGAGACCGGCATCGTCGTCGGCCGCCTCGAGTCGGGGGAACGTTTCCTCGCGCACACTCCACAGGAACCCGCGATTCTGGAAGAGATGGTGACGAACGAGGCGGTGGGACGGCGCGGCAGCGTACGTGCGTCGTCGCCGGTGAATCTCTTCACGCCCGAGTAGCCAATCCGGCGGGCGGGTGGCCTGCGCCGCGGCGCGCGGTCTTCGTTGAACCCGCAGAACCGGGTTCGTTTCGAATCGTTACTTTGACTTGTCGTCAGAGCGCGGCTTGGATACGCGCCCCGTGGGAGTTTGTGCGCAATGACCTTCAGTTCTCCTTCCGCTTCCGATGTACAGGGCGCCGCCGAGGCGTCCAAGACGCGAACTGCAATCGCCGGCGTACCGATCGGCGAGCTGGTGAGACAGTTCGGCACGCCGATGTTCGTCTACGATGCTGCGACGATCGCCCAGCGCATCGCGAGCCTGGCCTGTTTCGACGTCGTACGCTACGCGCAGAAGGCCTGCTCGAATATAGCGGTATTGGATCTGTGCCGGCGCAACGGCGCCCTGGTCGATGCCACCAGTGCCGGCGAGATCCATCGGGCACGGCTCGCCGGGTTCTCGCCGGTGGGCGATCCGCCGCCGATCGTATACACCGCCGACATCTTCGACCGGGACTCGCTCGATCTGGTCGCGGCGCAGCGCCTCCATGTCAACTGCGGCTCGGCCGACATGATCGATCAGCTCGCCGAACGTGTGCCGTGTCCGCGCGTGACGATCCGGATCAACCCGGGTTTCGGTCACGGTCACAGCCGCAAGACCAATACCGGCGGAGAACAGTCCAAGCACGGCATCTGGCACGAGGAACTCGACCAGACCCTCGCGCGTGCCGCGGCCCGCGGCGCGGTAGTGACGGGGGTTCACGTGCACATCGGCTCGGGCAGCGACCTCGAGCATCTCGGAGAGGTTTGCGGAGCGGTCGAACGCCTCGCGTTGCGCGTGGGCGATCAGGTCACCACGATCAGCGCCGGAGGGGGCTTGCCGGTGGCGTACCGCCGCGGCGATGCGTCTATGGACGTCGAGGCCTATTTCGCGCTGTGGGATGCGACGCGGCGACGCCTGCAGAAGGCGTTCGGTCATCCGGTGAGATTGGAGATCGAACCGGGGCGTTATCTCGTCGCCGAAAGCGGATACCTGGTGGCCGAGGTTCGCGCGATCAAGCGCATGGGGGGAAACCTCTTCTACCTGCTCGATGCCGGGTTCAACAATCTCGCGCGGCCGGTGATGTATGGCGCGTATCACCCGATGGCGCTCGCGCCGGTCGAGGCAGGTCTCACGCGCGCACTTCAGGAAGTCGTGGTCGGAGGGCCGCTTTGCGAGTCGGGCGATATCTTCACACAAGGCGAAGGAGGCGTGGTGCGTCACGAGATGCTTCCGCAGGCTAGCGTGGGAGATCACGTGGTAATCGAGATCGCCGGTGCCTACGGATTCGCGATGAGTTCGAATTACAACTCCAAGCCACTAGCTGCCGAGGTGCTGGTTCGCGGCGGGACTCCGTACCTGATTCGCGCGCGACAGAGTCTGGATGACCTGGTACGCGGAGAAGAGATTCCGGCGCTCGGTTGAAGTGCGGCCGGGGCTCCGCCGGAATCTCTTGCGATCCGACCCCCACGGCTGACACCGCGCGGACTTAGCGGCCAATGGCGGTTTGGTCGTCTTCAATAGCTGCGCGCGAATTGGGATGTTGAAGCGGTGCGTCCGCTTGCAGTGCGCCGGCTCGCGCGGCCACAGCGGCGTCGACGCCGACGGCTCGCGCGTTTTCAGATTCGATAAGTGCCGTCCCTCGCCGCGTCCCACTGCTGCGTGCGCCGAGAGGGCGCCTGTTGACAACTCGCGGTTGGCGGGGCCACTGGAAGGGAATCGTCTGCGGGACGAAGAACACATGTGGTCGACGGTCAGTAGCTCACCCTGCCGGCACACTATGAAGGGACTCATGGTGGTGCCGGCGCGCCCGGCCTCACCACTACTCCGCCATGATCGGGAGGCCCGGCCACGGCATCGCGTGCCGCTCGGACCTCGCGTGAGCGGGCGCGGCCCCGTGCGAGATTCGTTCCAGACGGGGCCTCATCCCCCGGTCGCGTTGCGGCCAGGGCTATCAGGGCGTGCTCAAAGCGTGATCGGTGCCCCCACTTCTGCGGCTATCAGGGAGTGCTCGCAGAGTCTGACCGGGGCTCTCGATCTGTTCGCCGTTAGGTACGCTAACCTAGTGAAAAAGCTGTTATTTCTTGGCACGCCGTGTTTTCGCGAGTAGCCATGTCAAGCGCCGCGCGGGTCACGTCGGAAATGCAGGAAAGCCATGTAGCGCCTGGAAGCTCGTTGCGAACGCGCACGAGCGGGTTTATCCAGGAATCTGGGAATTGATCGTGACATCCGGCTGGACACAGTATTCCGAGAACGAGATCCGCGAGATTCTGAAGCTCGCGAAGATGGGCATGCAGCCCGCGGATCTGTCGCGCCGCTACAATGTTCCGGTGGTCGTGATCCACGTCTGGCAGACCAAGTACGGAGCGATTACCGGAGAGTCCGAGCGCGGCCGGCTCCACCGGCTCGAGGAGGAGATCTCCAAACTGAACCAGCTGGTGGGCGAACTTACCGTCGAGTACCACCAGATAAAGGAGAAAGTCGGATCGAAGACTTGACCTTCCGGCGTCCGGAAGACCCAGGTCGGGCTGGCGGTGCGGGCTGGGCCGGCTCGTGTGTGCACATGCGCGGACCGAGGTTGCGGCGGGGGCGTCAGTGGCTAAGCTGGCGCCTGGGTGGGACGGGTCACGCTCTATACGCTGCGCGGGTGCGGCTACTGCATCCGAGCCAAGCAACTGCTGGACGCACGACGGATCGCCTACACCGACTACGACGTGACGTCGGACGGCGCCGAGCGTGCCCGTGTGAAGTCGCTCACAGGTCACCTCACCTTTCCGCAGGTCTTCATCGATGACCGTTTCGTTGGCGGATGTGACGAACTTCACGCGCTCGAGCGCGGCGGAGGCCTGGATAGTTTGCTCACCTGAGTCGCGAGAAAAGGCGACTATACACAGCGACCCTTCCCAACTACCCTGCGGCAATCTTTGTGGGGAGCGGGCCGCCCCATCTTCTCGTGTGCCGGGCTTGGAGGCTGTATGCGATCGGAACCATTGCTTCGTGTTTCACAACGGCGATTGCGCTTCTGCCGGGGCGTAGCTGCGCTCGTGGCGGTCGCCGCGCCGGTGCTGCTGCGTCCGACTACCGTTGGCGCAGGCGCCTGTGGCGACGATGTCGACGGCGTGCGCGTGGCGTGCGCCTGCGGTGACCTCGTGGTTTCCAACACGATCCTGAGTGCCACCGACCCGATTGTCAGCCAGCCCTGCGCCGGCGACGGCCTCGCGGTAGCCGCGCCGCACGGTGGCGCCGGACTGATTCTCGATCTGGCAGGATTGTCGCTGGTCGGCACTGGCGAGGGCATCGGACTGCGAGTGGTCAGGGGCGGAGAGGGTGGCGCCGTCATCGTCGGTGGCGACGGCGGTACGCGCGCGACCATCGCCAGATTTCGCACCGGCATCGCTGCGAGTGGCAGCACCGTCGTAAAGGAACTTCGAGACGTCGATCTGATCGCCAACGTGGAAGACGGCATGCACATTCGTACGAGCGGGATGCTTGCGGAGTCCGTCACAGCGCAGCGAAACGGCGCCGACGGGATGCGCGTTTCCGGTCACGGCTCGAGTTTGATCGACGTGGAAGCGAGCGAGAATCTCGGCAGCGGGCTGAGGGTGGGAGGCACCGGCGCGACGATCCGAGCGCGATCGACCGCCAACCGAGCTAACGGCGCGGTAGTGACCGGCCGCGGTCACGATCTGACGAATTCAGAACTGAGCGATAACGGCGCGGCGGGAGTGATGGCCTCGGGGCGGGGCCATGCGGTGTCGGGAGTTCGCGTCGAAGGCAACGAGCGCGGTGGTGTCGCCGGCCGTCGAGGGGCAGTGCAATGATGACCCGAGGCAGTGCGACTACCGCGACCCGCCAGTGTCGGTTCTCGATCCTTGCGGCGCTCGTCGGGCTGGGGGTGACGCTCACCCCATTCGCCTCTTTCGCCAACATTTCAGCCTCGACCGCTGCCGACGTCTGTGCCGTCAGCGCCAATCCGTGCAACGTCACCACCCAGGTCGACGTGGTGAACAACTCGACGCTCGATTTCGGGACCCGCGACATCAACATCAGCGGGGGCGGCCGCTTCGCCTTCAGTTCCGGGAACGGCGCGATCAAGTGCGGCAACTTCATCGCGAATCCGGGCGGAGGGAACTTCGCGATCAGCGCCAAAGGGCCGGGCCCGATCGCGAACACGACGGCCAGCGGTGTGGTCGAGGTCGCCGCGCGCAAGGCCTGCTCGCAGGGCACCCGGGCTTGCCTCAAAGACACAGACTGCCAGCTCGGCGCCTGTAGCGTGCGGCGCTGTAGCCTGCGTTCTACGCGAACCTGCACGGGCGACAGCGACTGCCAGTTCGGCACCTGCCTGAACACCAAACGCTGTTCTCTCAACAACACGATCAGGTGTACGAGCAATGCGCAGTGCGATCTTGGCACCTGTCCTGCTCAGCTCACTTGCGAGGGAGACTCGGTAACCCCGGTCGCTTGCAGCGCCGACGCGCAGTGCGAGTTCGGCACTTGTTCGGTCGGCTCCGGGTCCATCGACGTCAACGGCCCGATAGTCGGCAATTCGGACGTTCCGGCGATCATCCTGCTGCATGCCGCCAACACCATTTCCATCCGCAAGGACGTCAACCTCAACAGTACTGCGCTCGAGGGTGATGGCGGCGAGCTCGAAATGACCACTACGCTGGGCGACATCGAGCTCTTCAGTCCGGCCAAGATCGACGTGACGGGCGGAGGCGATGCCAACGGCGGCGCCGTGCGGGTCGTGGCAGGCGGAAGTCTCAGACTCGGCGGCGCGATCGATTGCATAGGCGGCGATTTCGACGGTGGAGCGGTCGACATCGCCGCCGGTGTCGACGTCGTCGTGAGCAGGGACATCAACTGCAATGCCGCTTCCGGGGCAGGCTTCGGCGGCGAGATTCTGATCGACGCCGGACGCGACCTCTCGGTCAACGGCGTCTCGACGCTGAATCGCACGGACCTGTTCACGCAGGGCCACACCGACGCCGAGGACACCTCCGGCGACGGCGGCACGCAGGAGTTGACCGCCGGGCGCAATCTCGCGCTGAACCGGTTCACCACCTACCAAGGCAGCGGATCGGCTCCCGAGGGTTTCGGATCGGACCTGTTCCTTACTGCGGGCGGAAACTTCCTGCTCAACGGCCAGATCGAATCGAGGTCGGAAGGGCTGCTCGGAGCCGGTGGCTTCGTTCAGGTCTCGAGCGGCGGTACCTCGCAAGTGCTCAGCGAGGGGCTCGTCGATCTGATCGGCGGCTCCGGCGGCGGTGGTGTTCTCGAATTCATCAGTGGCGGCGCGGTCGATTTCCAAGGCGCGGCTGACGCCACCGGTGGATCGCAGGGGGCCGGTGGTTCGGTGTTCGTCAACTGCGACGCCGACGTGTCGTTCTCCGGCCACCTCGTGACCAACGGTGGCCCCGGAGGCGCGGGCGACGGGCAACTGGAAATCGACGCCTGCCGCATCACGGTCGGCGCGACCGCGTTGCTGGACAACGACGCGCAGCTCGGCATCAACAGGCTCAAGGCGCACGAGAGCATGCGGCTCGAGGTCGGCAGCCAGTTGCTGAGCGCGACCGGTTCGAACCTGCTGGTCTACAGGACCGCGACCAAGCCCCCGGTCCGCAACGGCACGATCTCGCCGGCTCCGCAGCTCGTAGTCGATTCCTCGCTGGTGGGCTGTCCAGTCTGCGGCAATGCCGAGCTCGACCAGACCGAGACCTGCGACGACGGCAATACAGTCAACGGCGACGGATGCAGCAGCGATTGCCAGAACGAAAACTGCATCGCGCAGACGCCCGGCTATCCGGGAGTCCCGCTGTGCTCCGACGGCGACGATTGCTCGGTCGATACCTGCAACACCGCGCTTGCCGGCGGCACCTGCCAGCATCAGCAGACCTGCGACGACGGGATCGCCTGTACGAACGATGCCTGCGTGCTGGCGCATTGCGAGCACACACCGGTCGACGCGGCGTGCGCCGACACCAACGTTTGCACGAACGACCTGTGCTCGGCCCAGACCGGCTGCTCGCATGTCGCTAACGCGGTCGCCTGCGACGACGGCCAGTTCTGCACGCAGGGCGACCATTGCCTCAACCAGAACTGCGTAGGGGGCGGCGCGCTCGACTGCAGCGACGCCGTGGCATGCACCGTGGACGGCTGCAGCGAGGCATCGGACCAGTGTACCCATCAGCCGAGCAACGCGCTCTGCGCGAACGGGACGTTCTGCGACGGTGCGGAGATCTGCGATGCCCTGACAGGGTGTGGCGCCGGGGCCGCCGTGGATTGCTCGAACCTCGACGGGACCTGCGTGACCGGCGTGTGCGACGAAGCCGGCGACGTATGCTCCACGCAAGCGGCCAACGAGGGCGGTGATTGCGACGACGGCAACTTCTGTACCGTGAACGACCGCTGCCAGTCGGGCGTTTGCAGCGGCGACCCGCGCGATTGCGCCGACGCCGTGTCGTGCACGGTCGATGGATGCAACGAGACGTCGGACCAGTGCACCCACCAGGCAAGCGATGCGCTTTGCTCGAACGGCACCTTCTGCGACGGCGCCGAGATCTGCAACGTCGACACGGGATGCGGCGGCGGCGATCCGGTGGATTGCTCGAACCTCGACGGGACCTGCGGGGTGGGGGTCTGCAACGAGCAGGGCGACACCTGCTCCGTGCAGGCCGTGAACGAGGGCGGCGACTGCGACGATGGCGGATTCTGCACGCTGGGCGACCACTGCCAGGCGGGGGTGTGCACGGGCGACCAACGCGATTGCGCGGACTCCGTGTCGTGCACGATAGACGCCTGCGACGAAGCTGCCGACCAGTGCACACATCAGGCCAGCGACGCGCTCTGTTCGAACGGAACATTCTGCGACGGCGTGGAAACCTGCAACGCGGTGTCAGGATGCGCCGGCGGCAGTGCGGTGGATTGTTCGAACCTGAACGCGACCTGCGTCACCGGCGTCTGCAACGAAGACCAGGACGCGTGCGCCACCCAGCCTGCCAATGAAGCCGGGTCGTGCGACGACGGCAACTTCTGTACGGTCGACGACACCTGCAACGCCGGCCTTTGTGGCGGCGGCGCGCGTGACTGCTCGGCCCTGGACGGGGAATGCGTGGTCGGAGTGTGCAACGAGGCTGGGGACACTTGTGCGACGCAGGCCAGACCCGGGGGTACGCAGTGCGACGACGGTGACGCCTGCACTTCCGACGACCAGTGCGACGCCGGCGTCTGCCAAGGACAACCGATCGCCGGTTGCGGCGTGTGCGGCGACGCAGAGGTCGGCGACGGAGAGGAGTGCGACGACGGTGATGCCGTATACGTGTTCGGGCAATACTGCGGTCCGACCTGTCTGAAGATCGGCTGTGGCAAGCCGACCAACTCCTCCGGGACCGCTCCCAAGTCGGCCGACGCCCTGTTCACGTTGCGATCGGCGGTCGGATCGTCGGTGTGCGACAAGCGCGTGTGCGACGCCGACAACAGCAACACGATAACTGCCAGCGATGCGCTGCGCGTTCTGCGAGCGGCGGTGGGGCAGGCTGTGACGTTGACCTGTCCGGCGTCGTGACCGCGGTCGCAGCCCGCGCGGCGCGAGACGCCGGCTTGCGAACCGCGACCGCGTTGCAATGGAGTCCTCGACTGCGTAGCTTCCGGCACGCGAGCGACGGATGAGACGAAGCTGGGCTTATGTCTTGATGATCGTGGCGACGCTGGCCGGCGGCAGCGCGCTGCTATGGCCGCTTCCTCCTGCGGTGCAGATTGAGGAGGTGACGCTGCCGGCCGCTGCGAGACCGGCGTTGCCAGTGCGCCCAGACGGCCCGTCGCCGCGCAACAAGGCGGCCGCCAAGGCAGCTGCGGGCGCACCCGGTGCGGCGCCCAAGCCGGAAGCGCCGGCGCTGGCGAAGCGTTTTCCGACCCAGAACACCGCGCTCAAACGTCTGGCGCCCCCGCCTCGCCCGGGCGCCGAACCCGGGACTGCGCCGGTGGTGCCTCCCGCGCCGCGTCCTGGTGCCGCGTTGCCGCCGCGGCCGCCGGCCGAACACGAGCAGTGACCGACCGCGCGCGCGACGAGCAGTGGATGCGAGTCGCGTTGGCCGAGGCTGCGCGAGCCGGCGCCGATGGTGAGGTTCCGGTCGGCGCGGCGTTGGTGGTGGATGGCGCGCTGGTGGCCTGCGCCTGCAACCGCACGCTTCGCGACTGTGATCCAACGGCTCACGCCGAGATCGTGGTGCTTCGCAAGGCGGCGACCGCTGTGCGCAACCATAGGATCGGGGGGGTTCTATACGTGACTCTCGAGCCGTGCTTGATGTGCATGGGGGCGCTGGTCCAGGCCAGAATCGAACGGGTCGTGTTCGCCGCGCCGGATCCCAAGGCCGGTGCGGCAGTGAGTTTGTACAGGGTGGGGGAGGACGTGCGCCTGAACCATCGCTTCGCAGTGGAGCCGGGGCCGTTCGGGGAAGAATCCGCCGGACTCCTGCGGGATTTTTTTCGAGAGCGGCGCGCGGAGACCGCTTGAGGGCCGGCGCCGCCACGTAGCGCCCGAGCGCGGTTTGCGCGCGACGGCCGCCGCCGGTTAAATCACCAACTTTTCGAGGAGAGGTGTCCGAGTCCGGCTGAAGGAGCACGACTCGAAATCGTGTGACCCTAACGGGTCCGTGGGTTCGAATCCCACCCTCTCCGCCATTCTCTTCCACGGTTGCGTGTCGTTTCGACAAACCCGATGGTCCCGAAGCGCGATCGTGGTAGCATGATTTTTCTATGGAGAATCGACTGAAGACCTTTCCCGCCATCTTCATCTTTCCGTCGCTGCTCGGGGTGCTTCTCCCGATCGCCGCTGCGCCAGCCATGGCCCAGCAGGACCAGAGTTGCGTGATCACGCTCTCGCTGATCGACGAAGTCGCGCTCAGCAACCTCGAGTTCCAACTGGATTACTCCGACGCCGGCGGCCAGATCGAAGGCTCCGGCAGGACCGCCGTATGCCGGCATGCGCTCGGCGGCGCGCTGGCCGCGTTCAATGACGAAGACGCCAATCAGCGCATCAGGGTCGGCATTCTTCGCCTGAAGCAGTTCTCCGGGCCGGCTGTCCTGGTAGGCTGTCGCTTTTCCTACGATACCTCCGTGCCTGTTGCCGCCGACTTCCATGTCTCGGTTCAGGTCGCCGCCCGCAACGGCGAGGACGCGAACGTCAATCCTCTTCCAAAGGTCCAGGTGACCGATATCGAGTGTCCCGGGCAACTCCCGAGCCCGACGACCACCACTACCACCGTGACTACCAGCACCGCTCCGGTGACCTCGACGACGCTCGTGGTCGACGGGCGTTGCGGCTTCCCGGTCACTGACGGCGAGCAGCCGATGGCGAGCGACGCCCTCTACACGCTTCGCGCTGCGGTGGGTCTGGCGCCGTGCGCGAAGTGCGTCTGCGACGTAGACGGCAGTGCGAAAGTGGCGGCCAGCGACGCGCTAGCCATACTGCGTGCTGCGGTGGGTGTCGGAACCCCGTTCGCCTGCCCGGACTGCTCCTGAGCGGTAGCATCTCCGGTCCGCGATCTTCGCGAGCGCGGTGATCCGGTCTCCGAAGGACGGGGGGCCGGCGCGGGCGAGATTGCCGTCAACTTCTCGTACCCTCTGGCTGGCCGGCGCTTTTCGGCCGATACTTCGCCGTGTCTGCATCGAGGACGAATGTAATGGCGAAGATCCGGGGTTCTTTCCTTCCTCTCTTTGGTCGGTGGCGGCGGCTGGCGCTGCTGGCGGCCGCGGTCGCACTGGCGCTCGCGGTTCTCGCCGTTCCCGCGCAAGCCCTCATCGTCGCCGGCTCGGCCGCCGATATCTGCGCCGCCGCGGCCGATCCCTGTGTCATCGCCGAGCAGGTCGATGTCGTAGCCGGCAGCGTTCTGGACTTCGGTACGCGCGCAGTGGTCCTGGAGGGCGCGGGGGTTCTCAACTTCGGTATCGGCGACGGGTCGCTGTTGTGCGGGCGTTTCGCCGCCACCAGTGCCAGCGCGTCGGTGACGGCAAGGGGCAACGATCCGAACGGAGGCACGGCCGGCGGCAACGTCAACATCTTCTCGAGGCGACGCTGCTCCGGGAACGCCTCGCTGCCGTGCTTTGTCGACGGCGATTGCTCGGTTGCCGGCGCCGGCATTTGCAGCGCCGGTGACGGAAGCATCGTCGTGGCCGGCAAGATCCTCGGCAATGCCGACACCGCGGCGCGCCTTTACCTGCGAGCGGCCGCCGACGTGCAACTGGACAAGCTGGTCTCGGCGGCCGGGACGCTCAGCACCTCCGACGGCGGCGCGATCACGGTCGAGTCGACGCAGGGATCCATCACCACCAGCGACAAGCTCGAAGTCGCCTCCGGATCTCAGGGAAGCGGCGGAGATATCGCGTTGTCGGCCGCTCTCGATGTCGGCGTCGGCGCCATCATCGACGCCGATGGTGGCGATTTCGATGGCGGTTCCGTCGCCATCGCGGCCGGTCGCGCCGTGGCGATCGGTGATGACGTGACCGCGAACTCTGCGGCTGGCGCCGGCTTCGGCGGCATCATCGCGGTAACAGCCGGTACCGACATCTCGATCGTCGGCGGCGGCGCGACCAATCGTTTGAACGTCAGCACCGAGGGCCATCAGTCCGCCGAGAACTACGGCGGCGACGGTGGAACCCAGTCGTACGACGCGGGCGGGTCGATCGTCCTCTCGCGCTACGTGCGCCTGGATTCCAACGGTGCTCCGCCCGACGGGTTCGGCGACTCGATCACGTTCTCGGCCGGGGCCGGCATCAGCATCGACGGCGCGGTGTACAGCAAGGCCAAGGGAAGTTTCGGGGGTGGCGGGTCGATCGAAGTGGTTGCCGGTGGCGACATCGTCGCGTCCGCTACCGCGCTGCTCGACGTCACCGGCTTCGCGGCCGGCGGCGGCGACGTGCTGCTCGAACCGAGCGGCGATCTCGTGTTCGACGGAGACGCCGAGGCGGGCGGCTCCAGTGCCGGCGTGGCGGGGCGCCTGCTCGCGCTGGTGGGCGGACGGGCGAGCATCGGCGGCACCATCGCGACCGCCGGCGGCAGTTCATCGTTCTCGCACGGGCAGATCCGCGTCGCTGCCTGCCGCGTGTCGATCACCGGCAGTCTCACCAACGGCGGCGTGGCGGGCGAGAATCTCCTGATCGGTCGCGAGAATATCAAAGTCCTCACCGGAGGCCGCGTCATCGCCAATGGAGCCGGCGGCAGCAACACCATGCAGTATCGCGCAGCCGCCAAACCGCCCGTCGTGCAGGGCACGGTCTCGCCCTCTGCGATCCTGGCGGTTGACGAGGCGCTGGTCGGATGCCCCGTGTGCGGCAACGCGGAAGTCGATCAGGGCGAGACCTGCGACGACGGCGCCACGGTGGACGGCGACGGTTGCAGCGCCGCGTGTCAGGACGAGGGCTGCATCGCCCAGACTCCCGGCTATCCCTCGACGCCGCTGTGCGACGATGCCAGCCAGTGCACGAACGACGCCTGCGATTCGATCACCCACACGTGTGCGCACGGCGCCAGCGACTGTTCCGACTCGATCGCGTGCACGGCGGATGCGTGTGCGGGGACAACCTGCACGCATACGCCGATGCCTGCCGAGTGCGCCGACACCAATCCCTGCACGCTCGATCTGTGCTCTACCAACGTCGGCTGCCTCCACACGCCCCAGGACGGCACCTGCGATGACGGCGTGTTCTGCGACGGCACCGATTCGTGCGCGGGAGGAACCTGCAGTGGGCACGCCGGAGATCCGTGTGTTTCGGGAGGCGAGTGCGCCGACGCGTGCGACGAGGTTCTCGACTCGTGTTTCGATCCGAGCGGCACCGCTTGCACGGATGATGCCGACGTTTGTACCGACGACACCTGCGACGGCGCTGGAACCTGCGTGCACAACGCCAATACCGCGCCGTGCGACGACGGGTTGTTCTGCACCGGCGCCGACGTCTGCGCGCTCGGGGCTTGCAGCGTGCACGGCGGCGATCCGTGCGCGTCGGGTCCGCAGTGCCAGCGCGTTTGCGACGAGAGCGGCGCTTCGTGTGTCGAACCCGCCGGCACACCGTGCGCCGACGACGGCAACTCCTGCACCGATGACTGGTGCGATGCGAGCGGCTCGTGCACGCATCCGCCGATCGCGTCCACCTGCGACGATCTCGATCTGTGCACCACCGACGAAACCTGTGATGCGGGCCAGTGCGTGGCGACGCCCGCTCCTGAACTGAGCGTCACGGCGCTCAAGGCCTCGCTGCGCAGCGGCGCCGATGACGACGCGTTGGTCCTGAAGGGAGGACTTGCGCTGTCCGCGCTGACGGTGGCGCCGAGCGACGTCGATGTCAGGCTCGTCGTGACCGATCTGATTGGCGGAGTGCTCTACGACGCCACGGTCCCGCTCGGAGCTTTCGTCAATGCCCGCGGGGCCGGCTCGGTATTCCGCTTCCGCGCTTCATCGCCGCTGCAGGCCGGAGGCATTGTCAAGGCACTGTTCAAGAAGATCCCGGCGTTACAGACCGTTCGCCTTCGTTTCAAGGTCGACGCGGTCGACCTGACGTCGCTCGGCGTGCAGCCGATGCTGTCGGTCGCCCTGCTGCTCGGGGATACGCCCGGCACGGCGCCTTGCGCCAGCGCCATCGACCTGGGATGCACGGGGACCGCGGTGAGGCTCTCGTGCAAGAGCCCGTGAGGGGCACCCGCGCGGTCACGGCTCGTGAGGTCTGCGGCCAAGGGCCGACGCCAGCCGTGCGTCCGAGATTTTGAGCGCCGTTGCCGCGCTGCTACGGTAGAGCCTCGAGACGCCGCGTGACCTCTTTCCCCGAACAGATCCGTATCTTTCCGCTCAGCGAGGTCGTGCTCTTTCCCGAAACGATGCTGCCGCTGCACATCTTCGAACCTCGCTACCGCGAGTTGCTGGCAGACGCACTGGCCGGCGACCGCACGATCGGCATGGTATTGATCAAGGATGCCGAGGCCGATCCGCTTCCTTCCGTGTACGCGGTCGGCTGCGCTGGAACCATCATCGAGCACAAGCCCTTCACGGACGGCCGTTCGCTGGTGGTGCTCAAGGGGACCGTGAAGTTCCGTATTCGGCGCGAGTTGGACCTGGGCAAGCTCTACCGCGTGGTCGAAGCCCAGGCTCTGTACGAGGGACCACCGCCGATGGATCAGGTGCGTTCATGGCGCAACGACCTGCGCGAAGGCCTGCGTGAACTGGTCAAGGCCAGCGCCGGCGAGGAAGGGATGGTCGAGAGGCTGTTCGACAAGCTCGACCTGCTGGCGATGACCAACTCGCTGTGTGCGAGCCTGCCGCTCGACGTTCTGGAAAAACAGAGTCTGCTCGAGTGTCCCACCATCGAGCGACGCGAGCGCCTGCTGTGCGAACTGCTGCGCTTCAAGGCGCTCGAAGCGAGGCTCGGGATCGACGGTTCGCGAGAGGCCGACACCTGAGGGCGCAGTCGCCTTTCGCCGCCGTATGCCAAGGAGACAAGCGTGAAACTTCGGCGCCCCGTCGCGTGCGCGATCTTCGACCTCGATGGCGTGTTGCTCGATACCGAGCACTTCTACACCGAGGTGACGCAGCAGATCTGCCGCGACTACGGCAAGACTTTCGACTGGTCGATCAAACGCAACATGATCGGGCGTCCTTCGCTGGAGTCGGCGCAGTATCTGGTCGACGCTCTTTCGCTTCCGATCAGTCCCCAAGAGTATCTGCGCCGTCGCACCGAGCGTCTCGAGGAACTGTTCCCTACTGCCGCCGAGCAGGCCGGCGCCGAAGCATTCACGCGCGCCCTCGCCGGCGCCGCAGTGCCGCTGGCGGTGGCGACCAGCAGCGAGCGCGAACTGTTCGAACTGAAGACGCGCAAGCACCGCGCCTGGTTCTCGATCTTCGCGGCCGTGGTGGTGGGCGACGATCCACGGGTAGAGTCCGGCAAGCCGGCACCGGACATATTTCTGGTGGCCGCTGCATCGCTGGGGATCCAGCCGGAGCGCTGCGTGGTGTTCGAGGATGCGCCGGTAGGACTCGACGCGGCCAAGGCTGCCGGCATGCAGGTGGTGGCGCTTCCCGATCCCGCCATGGAGCGGGCGCCGTATGCGCGCGCCGATCTGGTCATCGACCGGTTCGCCGATCTCACTCCCGCCGATCTCGGATTCTGAGCCGGCTGCCGCGGCGCAGCGGGTCGTTTTCCCAGTCGAACAATCAGCCCCAGCGAAATACCACCGGCACGTCGATGGCCGGCAGCAGGCTCAGTCTGACCGGGCAGGTGTGAGCCGCGCTCTCCAGAGTCTTGCGTGCATTTTCATCCAGAGCGCTGGGCACGTCGATCGTCACGCTCAGTCTGGAGATGCGGCGCGGTCCCTGCGCGGTCATCTCCTTGTCGACGCCTACTCTGGTTCCCTCGATGTTCCAGTCGTGACGGTCGGCGAAGATTCCCATGATCGTGACCATGCAGGTACCGAGCGCGGTGGCCACCAGATCGGTGGGAGAGAACGATTCGCCGCGGCCGTGGTTGTCCACCGGCGCATCGGTAGTGAGTTCGCGTCCCGACGGTTCGTGAACCGCCTCGCAGCGCAGTCCGCCGGTATAGGTGATGTCGATATGAACCATTGCCCGTCGTCTCCTGAGTTGTTGCGTTCCTGCTTCGCCGGCTTCGTCTCTCAGCCGATCGCTCCCCGGCTGCGCAGTTCGGCGATGGTTTCGGCGCCGACACCTATTTCGCCGAAGACGGTGTCGGTGTCAGCCCCCGAGATTGGCGCGGCCGGACAGCCGCTGCCCGGCGTGCGCGACAGGCGCGGGGCCGGGGCCGGCATTCGTGAGCCAGCCACACCCCCGATGAAGGTCGAGCGCGCGACGTTGTGGGGGTGATCGGCGGCTTCATCCAAGCCCAGGATCGGCGCGACGCAGGCGTCGGTGCCGTCGAAGACCTGGGTCCACTGCGCTCGGGTCTTGGTCGCGAACACCTTCGCGAACAACTCGTGGGTCGGTTCCCAACTCGAGCGGTCCATCTGGTGCGGCAGCGCGTCGGCGTCGAGGCCGAGCCCTTCGAGCAGTCGCGCGTAGAACTGTGGCTCGATGGCCCCTACCGCCATGAACCCGCCGTCGCTGGTTCGGTACGTGTCGTAGAACGGAGCGCCGGTATCGAGCAGGTTGATGCCACGCTCGCCGGACCACAGACCAGCGTGGAAGAGGCCGAACAAGAAGGTGCTGAGGTGCGCGGCGCCGTCCACCATTGCCGCGTCGACAACCTGCCCTTTGCCGGAGTTGCTGCGTTCGAACAGCGCGAGCAGCACACCCAGCGCGCACAGCATGCCGCCGCCGGCGAAGTCGCCGACCAGATTGACCGGCGGCAGCGGCCTTTCCCCTTTGCGGCCGCAAAGGCCGAGCGCGCCCGACAATGCGATGTAGTCGATGTCATGCCCCGCCATCGATGCGTAAGGGCCGGTCTGTCCCCAGCCGGTCAGGCGCGCGTAGATCAGTCGCGGATTGCGGGCCATGGCCACCTGAGGGCCGACTCCGAGTTTCTCCATGACGCCGGGACGAAAGGGTTCGATCAGGACGTCGGCCTTCTCGATCAGGCGCAGCAACAGATCGACGCCTGCGGGATCTTTCATGTTGACGCCTGCCGAACGCTTTCCGCGGGCCAGATAGTCGCGGGTGGGGTCCGGGCGCGACCCGGTGGTTGGACTTCGATCCACCCGCACGACGTCGGCACCGAAGTCCGCGAGAATCATTCCCGCGTAAGGCGCCGGCGCGAGGCCGGCCATCTCGATTACGCGAATTCCTGAAAGAGGTCCCATGTCAGTCCTTTTGCTCGTTCTTCGCTGGTTTGCGCGGCTTGGTCCGTCCGAATCGACGCAACGGAGTGGTGGCGCTGGCTACGTCGCTGCGGCCGCCGAGTCAAAATCAATCTCGCTCGGCAGAGTTAAATCGAAACCCCTGCATTCCCGCGGATGTAGCGTTGACACGGGGCGCCGGAACCGGGCATAGTCGGGCTTCGCTCGGGGGCTCCGCCAATCTCCCGTCCATCGGGAACCCGGCCGTCGTCACAGGTCACTATGAAAGGATCACGCGCTGCACTACCCGCCTCGGTTTTTCTTGCGCTGGCGACCTTCGCGTCCGCCGTCGCTGCCGCTCTGGCTCCCACGGCGGCGGAGGCTCAGTTCGTCGACCCGGCCCAGCGGCGCTGCCAGGAGGCGCTGGCTGACGGCACCCGCATCTATCTCGAACACGTGCTGGCGGCTCGCATACGCTGCGAGAACCGCGTGGTCAGTTCGATCATCGCGCCGACCGACTGCCTGTTCGGTGCCGGCGACGAGAAACTTCAGCGCGCGGTGCAAACCGCCTCTCTCAAGTTGAACCGCACGCTGCCGGTTGCGTGCGCCGGAGTGGATCTGATTTTCCTGGGTTTCCCCGGTACCTGCCCCGATCCGACCGGTGCGCCGTTCGATACCGCCGACCTGGAAGAGTGCGTGGTCGACCAGAGCAATGCCGTCATCGCGAGCCTGCTCGCGAGCTACTACCCGCCGCTCGGCGAGTTCACCCCCCAGGAGTCGACCTGCCTGCGCGGCGCCGCCAAGGACGCCTACGCGATGTTCCGCTTCAACATCCGCACGCGCTATCGCTGCCTGCTCGATCGGGCGTTCAACAAGATCGACGACACCGTCGCCTGCCGTGCCGACATCCTGCCGTACGGACCGGGTACCAACAGCGATCGAGTGGATGTCGGCGTGCGCCGCGCCTACGTCCACCTTCTTGGCGGCATCCCGGCCCAGTGCGCCAACATTCAGATCGACGACCTCGGCTACCAGCAGGTATGTCCCGACTCCACCGGCGGGATCTTCACGGTCCTCGACCTCAAGTCCTGTCTCTTCAACAAGAATCGTGACCAGACCCCGCCGACGCTCGGTATCGCGTTCCCGACCGCACCGGTATGCGGCAACGGTCGCGTCGAAGGCACCGAGGAGTGCGACAACGGCAACTCGAACTCGGATACGGTCGCCAACGCCTGCCGCGAGGATTGCACCAATCCGCGCTGCGGCGATTCGGTTACCGACACCGGCGAGCAGTGCGACGACGGCAACACCGCCGACCTCGATGGATGCCTGCCCACCTGTATACGGGAGGTCTGCGGAGACGGCGTCATCAACAACAACGGCACCGAACAGTGCGACGACGGCGAGAACAACTCCGACGACCTGGAGAACGCGTGCCGCACCAACTGTCAGGATCCGTCCTGCGGCGACGGCGTGGTAGATCCGCTCTTCGGAGCCGAAGAGTGCGACGACGGCAACGACGTCTCGAACGACAACTGCAGTTCGACGTGCAAAATAGAGTTCTGCGGCGACGGCATCAAGCAGACCAAGGAGGAGTGCGACGACGGAACCGCCAACAACTCGAACACCACTCCGGACGCCTGCCGCACCAATTGCAAGAATCCAAGGTGCGGAGATACCGTCATCGATCCCGGCAACGGCGAGCAGTGCGACGACGGCAACACCGACGAGACCGACGGCTGCGCCTCGTGCCGCATCTGTGGCAACGGGATCGTCACGCCGCCTGAGCAGTGTGACGGAGCGGCCGGAACCTGCGGAGCCGGAGAGGGTTGTACGTCGAGCTGCCAGTGTGCCCCGGCGTGCCCGGGGTTCGGCGAACTCACGCTGTACTCCGGCGTCGGCGACAACTGCGACAGCAACGCGGACTGCGTGGTCGGGCAGTGCGATCCGGGCATCGGCCGGTGTCGCACGGTGACCGAGCTCGACAGCGGCTGGACCGGACTTTCGCACAACGCCGACATCAACAACCTGATCGTCACGCACGGCTACCTGGAGTGCGCTGGCAGGGGCCCGGTCTGCGGCGTCTGCGACGTGGTTGGCCTGGATCCTACCGGCGGTTCGTGCCGTTGCAGCAACAACACGCGCACGATCTGCGACCAGCCGTTCGCGGCCGATGCGGACAACTGCGGCGGCGCGGTCTGCGACTGCTACTTCGGCGCACCGTTCCCGCTGTCTTCGGCGGGTACGCCGGCCTGCATCCTCAACCGCTTCTCCGAGGACATCTCGGGGACAGCCAACGTGGACCTCGGCGCCGGGCAAATCAGCGCCAACCTGCGTACCCAGGTCTTCCTCGGTATCACCACGACCACGCCGTGTCCGGTGTGCGGGGGCAGATGTTCCGACAATGCGTCGGTGACCTGCGTGTTCGACTCGGACTGCGACACGGGGACCTGCCAGCTCGATCCAGTCGTCGGCGACGGAGTGCGTGGGGGCGTGTGCATCGACGGACGCGATGCGGGCCTCGCCTGCGACGTCACCGCACTGAACACCTCGTTCCCGGCGCTGCCGAGCGCGCAGGGGGGAGGCGGTTACAGTCTGGACTGCCTGCCCGACACAGGAAAGAACGTGTCGGGCTCGGGACTGGTGATCGGGCTCGACCAGACCACCGGGAGCGCCCAACTCGATTCCAACGTTCTGTGTGGCAGCGGAAGCGAAGTCTGCCCGTGCCGCCAGTGCAGCACCGACAGCAGCGTGTCGTGCAACAGCGACGCCGAGTGTGCCTCCCAGCCCGGCGGCTGTAGCGTGGCGAGCAGCTTCCACTGCTCCACCAACGCCAACTGCCAAGGCGTCAACGCCGGCAACTGTCTGACTATCAAGCGCTGCCAGCTAGCCACCGCGGTGGCGTGCACGACCAACGCCGACTGCACCTCGGTCAACCTCGGGACCTGCAATCCGTCGACGTGCAGTTCCAACGGCGCCGGAGTGGTGCCGTCGCCGAACGACTGCGATGAGCTCGCGTGCAGCGACGTGGGTGGCGGCGAAGGCGAGTGCACCACCGGACCCGATGGGGCTAGTTGCGACTCCGTTGTGCGTGCCAACGGGATGGGAATCCTGTCGTGCGCCACCAACGACGACTGCGCGCCGGAGGCGGTGGGAATTCCAGCCGGCACCTGCACGCTGGTGGAACGTCGCAAGTGCTTCCTCAATCCGATCGTAGCCACCGGTCAGTCCGACCCGACGGCACCGATCGGTGCGGCGGCGTTCTGCATTCCGGCGACCAGTTCTCCGGCGATCAACTCGGTGGCCGGTCTGCCGGGTCCGGGTCGTACCGCAAACCAGGCCACCTCGCGGCTGTTCTGTTCCGGCGACCCGAGCAGGCGCTACATCCCGGGAGTTGGAGGCTGTCTGGACTGATCGCGCGCCTGGTCGGTCAGCGTACCTGAGCGCACTCGAGAAGGCGGCCGTACCCTGGTGGTACGGCCGCCTTTTTCATGCAGCGACGTGGCGCGTCGTGTTGCGACGAGGCGAGCGCGGTGCGGGGGGAGTCTCGGCAGTCGCCTCGCCAGCGTCCTGAACGCACGTCTGCACTCGAACGAAACGCGTGCATTGCCGCGGATGTAGCGTTGACACAGGCCCGTCCGGCTGACCATAGTCCCGCATCGCTCGGGGGCTTCGCCAATCTCCCGTCAGTCGGGAACCCGACCGTCACAGGTCCACCATGAAAGGTTCAACCGCTGCGCTTCGGGCTTCCGCGTTTTTCGCGCTATTCGCCGCAGTCTCTGCCACCGCCGCCGTCGTGGCTCCGGTGAATGCCAGCGCCGCGGCGGTCGATCCTTCGCATCAGCGCTGCCAGCAGACGCTCGCCAGCGCTTCGCGGGTCTACCTGGAGCGCGTTTTGGCGGCTCGCATTCGCTGCGAGAATCGTGTGGTTCGCTCGGCCATCCCGCCCACCGACTGTCTGTTCGGAGCCGGCGATGAGAGGCTTCAGCGGGTCCTGCAGGCCCAGGCCCTGAAGCTGGACCGCCGGCTGCCGGCGGCCTGCGCCGGCGTCAATCTGATCTTCCTGGGCTTTCCCGGACTGTGTCCGGATCCCACTGGCGCGCCGTTCGACACCGCGGACCTCGAGCAGTGCGTCGTCGCACAGAGCGGCACCGTCATCGCCGCTCTTCTCGGCAGCTACTATCCGCCGCAGATCGATTTCTATCGCGGACCCGCCGCCGCTTGTGTGAGCGGGAGCGCCAAGGACGCGCTGGCGATGTTCCGCTTGAACATCCGCGCGCGCCATCACTGTCTGCTCGGCCAGGCGGTCTCCGAGATCGATGCCGCCGTGAACTGCCGCGCCGATATCCAGCCTTACGGTTCCGGCACCAGCGACGACCGAGTCGATCAAGCGGTGCGCCGCGCGTACCTCCCGCTGCTCGGCGGAATCCCTGCGCAGTGTGGCGCCGCCCAGATCGACGGACTCGGCTACCAGCAGGTGTGCGCCGACTCGAGCGGCGGCACCTTCACCGTCTCGGATCTGAAGGCCTGCCTCTTCAACAAGAATCGTGAACAGACCCCGCCTACGCTGGTCATCGCATTCCCGACCGCACCGGTGTGCGGCAACGCACACGCCGAAGGCGACGAGCAGTGCGACAACGGCGACAGCAACTCGGATACGATCCCCGACGCCTGCCGGACCGATTGCACGAATCCGAGATGCGGCGATTCGATCACCGACAGCGGCGAGCAGTGCGACGATGGCAATACCGCCAGCCTCGACGGTTGCCTGCCCACCTGCATCAAAGAGGTGTGCGGCGACGGAGTCGTCAACAACAACGGCACCGAGCAGTGCGACGATGGCGATGCCAACTCCGACTCGGAGCCCGACGCCTGCCGTGAGGATTGCACGCCCCATCGCTGCGGGGACTCGGTTACCGACGGCGGCGAGCAGTGCGACAACGGTGCCGCCAATTCCAACACCAAGCCCGACGCGTGCCGCACCAACTGCAGCAACCCCAGATGCGGCGACACCGTCACCGATCCTGGCAGCGGCGAGCAGTGCGACGACGGCAACTCGGCCAGCCTCGACGGTTGCCTGCCCACCTGCATCAAAGAGGTGTGCGGCGACGGTGTCGTCAACAACAGCGGCACAGAGCAGTGCGACGACGGTGACGCCAACTCCGACACCGACGCCGATGCCTGCCGCGAGAACTGCAAGAACCCGCGCTGCGGCGATGCGGCGATCGATACCGGCGAGCAATGCGACAACGGCGCCGCCAACTCCGACTCCGCCGCCGACGCGTGCCGCACGAATTGCACACCTGCGCGCTGCGGCGACGCAGTCACCGACAGCGGCGAGCAGTGCGACGACGGCAACTCGGCCAGTCTGGACGGCTGCCTGCCCACCTGCATCAGAGAGGTGTGCGGCGACGGCGTGATCAACAACAACGGCACCGAGCAGTGCGACAACGGCGACGCCAACTCCGACACGGTCGCCGATGCCTGCCGCGAGAATTGCCAGAACCCGCGCTGCGGCGATTCGGTCACCGATAGCGGCGAGCAGTGCGACGACGGCAATTCCGCGAGCCTCGACGGTTGCCTGCCCACCTGCATCAGCGAGTTTTGTGGCGACGGGGTCGTCAACAACAGCGGAACCGAGCAATGCGACAACGGCGCGAACAACTCGAACACCGAGCCGAACGCCTGCCGTACCGATTGCACACCCGCGCGCTGCGGCGATTCGGTTACCGACGGCGGCGAGCAGTGCGACGATGGGCCCGCCAACTCCGACACCACGCCGGACGCCTGCCGCACCACTTGCAGCATCCCGAGGTGCGGAGACACCGTTACCGATCCCGGCAACGCCGAGCAGTGCGACGACGGCAACACCGACGAAACCGACGCTTGCAGATTGTGCATCCTGTGTGGCAACGGCCTCGTGACTCCGCCCGAGCAGTGCGACGACGGGGCCGCCAATTCCGACACCACGCCGGATGCGTGCCGTACCAGTTGCCTCGATCCTGCCTGCGGCGATGCAGTTACCGATCCGGGCAACGCCGAACAGTGCGACGACGGCAACACGGTCTCGAACGACGATTGCAGTTCGACCTGCAAGATCGAGTCTTGCGGTGACGGCATCGTGCAGACCAAGGAACAGTGTGATGGAGACGCCGGCCCCTGCGGCGCCGGCGAGGGCTGCTCGTCCGGTTGCACTTGCGACCTGGCGTGTCCCGGCTTCGGCGAACTGACGCTGTACTCCGGAGTCGGCAGCAACTGTGCGAGTAACGAGGACTGCGTGGTCGGGCAATGCGATCCGGGGCTCGGCCGTTGCCGCACGGCGACCCAGCTCGACAGCGGCTGGACCGGGCTTTCGCACGACGCCGACATCAACAACCTGATCGTTACGCACGGCTATCTGGAGTGCGCTGGCGCTGGCCCCGCCTGCGGTGTCTGCGATGTCGTGGGTCTGGACCCTGCCGGCGGTTCGTGCCGTTGCAGCAACAACACGCGTACGATCTGCGACCAACCGTTCGCGGCCGACGCGGTCAACTGCGGCGGCGCGGTTTGCGACTGCTATTTCGGCGCGCCGTTCCCGCTGTCGTCGGCCGGCACGCCGGCCTGCATCGTCAACCGCTTCTCGCAGGACATCTCCGGGACGGCCAATGTGGATCTCGGTGCCGGCCATATCGCCGCCAACCTGCGCACACAGGTCTTTCTCGGGATCACCACAACCACGCCGTGTCCGGTGTGCGGAGGCAGGTGCTCCGACAATGCAGCGGTGACCTGCGTATTCGACTCGGACTGCGCGAGCGGAACCTGTCAACTCGACCCCGTGGTTGGCGACGGACTGCGCGGCGGCGTGTGCATCGACGGACGCAATGCGGGGCTCGGCTGCGACGTGACCGCGCTGAACACCTCGTTCCCGGCGTTGCCGAGCGCGCAGGGGGGAGGCGGCTACAGTCTGGACTGCCTGCCCGACACCGGAAAGAACGTGTCGGGCTCGGGCCTCGTCATCATTCTCGATCAGACCACAGGGAGCGCCCAACTCGACTTCAACGTTCCGTGCGGCAACGGAAGCGAGTTCTGCCCGTGCCGCCAGTGCACAACCGATAACACCGTCTCATGCAACAGCGACGCCGAGTGCGCCTCTCAGCCGGGCGGCTGCAGTGTGGCGAGCAGCTTCCACTGTGCCACTACCACGAACTGCAAGGGTATCAACGCCGGCAACTGCCTCGGCATCAAGCGCTGCCAGCTCGCCACCGCCGTGCCGTGTACGACCAACACCGACTGTGCGTCGGTCGACCTCGGAGTCTGCAATCCGTCGACGTGCAACTCCAACGGTGCCGGAGTGGTTCCGTCGCCGAACGACTGCGATGAATTCGCATGCAGCGACGTGGGCGGCGGCGAAGGCGAGTGCACCACCGGGCCCGACGGCACCAGTTGCGACGCCGTCGTGCGCGCGAACGGGATGGGAGTCCTCTCCTGCGCCACCAACGACGACTGCAGCCCGGAGGCGGTGGGAATTCCCGCTGGCTCCTGCACACTGGTGGAACGCCGGAACTGCTTCCTCGATCCGATCGTAGCAACGGGTCACGCCGATCCGGCCGCACCGATCGGAGCGGCGGCGTTCTGCATTCCGCCGACCAGTTCTCCGGCGATCAATTCCGTGGCCGGTCTGCCCGGCCCCGGTCGGACGGTGAATCAGGCGAGTTCACGGTTGTTCTGCGAGAGCGACCCGAGCAGGCGCTACACCCCGGGAGTGGGAGGCTGTCTGGACTGACCGCGCCGGCACGCGAGCCGGCGCGGTCATCAAGCTTCCGGCGCTGCGGCGCCCTCGCGACGCCGCAGCGCCGGAAGCACGATCACCATCCGCGTTCCGCCTTCGGGCGGGCCTTCGGCCCAGATGGTGCCGCCGTGATAGCGCACCACCTCGCGGCAGATCGCCAGG
>JACRCR010000144.1 GCA_016218925.1 Deltaproteobacteria bacterium
CTGTCACACCGACGCTACCGATATCCCTCACGACGAAGACCTGAAGCCGGTGGGCTTCGAGCCTTGCGCCGATTGCCACGACGACATCATCAAAGCCTACCAGGAAGGCAGTCACTCCAAGGCCCGCGCGCAGGGGCTGGCGGCGGCACCGAGCTGTCCCGACTGTCACTGCGACATCCACAAGGTCAAAGACCACACCGAGGACACGTCTCCCGAACACTGGGCGGCGCTTGCCGAAGTGTGCGCGCGCTGCCACGCCGATCCGGCCGTGGCGGCCGAGCTCGATCTGTCGGTCGTGCGACCCGTCGAAGCCTATCTGAAGAGCGCCCACGCTCGTGCGATCACCGCCGGCAAGCACGGTGCAGTGTGCTCGGACTGTCACGAGCCGCACCGCACCCTGCCGCCCACCGATCCGAGTTCGAGCATCTGGCCGATGACGGTTCCACGCACCTGCGGACACTGCCACGCCGACATCCTCGAGAAGTTCCAGCGCAGCGTTCACGGGCAGGCGCTGGCACGCGGCGTGCGCGATGCACCCGGCTGCACCGACTGCCACGGAGAGCACCGCATCCTCTCTCCATCGGATCCCGATTCTCCGGTGTTCGTCGCCAACGTTCCGAGCGACACCTGCGGCCGCTGCCACGGCAACACGCGGCTGGTCGAACGTCACAGCCTCACCGAGGCGAATTTCTCCGCGTTCCAGGACAGCTTCCACGGACTGGCCATTCGCGCCGGCGAAACCTCGGCGGCCAGCTGCGCAAGTTGTCACGGAGTCCACGACATCCTTCCCTCCGACGACACGCGTTCCAACGTCAATCCCGCCAACCTGGCCACGACCTGCGGCAACTGCCATCCCGGCGCCGGCGAGCGCTTCGCGGTGGGACCCGTCCACGTCTCGGCTACGCTTTCGAAGACCAGACTCGAATACTGGATCCGTCTCGTCTACCTGTGGATGATCGCGGCGGTGATCGGCGGCATGCTGCTGCACAATGCCGTCGACTTCATCGGCAAGGTGCGAAGGCCCACCACGCATCATTCCGAAGAGGACGCTCCGAAAGTGGAGCGAATGCCGCGCGTGTTGCGATGGCAGCATGGTCTGGTGATGCTCAGTTTCCCGATCCTGGTGTTCAGCGGTTTCGCACTGACCACGCCCGAGAGCTGGTGGGCGCGTCCACTGCTGCATCTGGAGACGGCGTACGACGTACGCGGGTGGACCCATCGTGGCGCGGCGATCCTGCTGATGCTGGCGGTGGGCTGGCACGTCGGCGGATTGGCCAGGAGTGCCAAGCAGCGCGGATACATGCGCGGCATGTGGTGGAACTGGGGCGACGTCCGTTTCCTGTTTGCGATGTTCGCCCACTATGCCGGAATCCGGCGCCAGCGACCCAAGACCGGCAAGTTCTGCTACATCGAGAAGGCGGAGTACTGGGCCTTCATGTGGGGCATCTTCCTGATGGGCGCGACCGGCCTGCCACTGTGGTTCGCCGACACGACGCTTCGCTACCTTCCGAAGTGGTTCACCGACGTCGCCACCGCGCTGCACTTCTACGAGGCGGTGCTCGCCACTCTGGCCATCCTGGTGTGGCATCTGTACTGGGTCATCTTCGACCCGGACGTGTATCCGGGAGATTTCAGTTGGTGGCACGGCCACGCTCCGCCGGCACGAAACGAGGAAAGGGAAGTCGAGGCCGAACCGGAGCCGCCTTCGGTGCCTGCGCGAGCCGCGCCGCCGCGTTGGCGCTGACGCCACGCGCGGGCTCGGCTGCGGCCCGAGATCTGAGGCAGTACCTGCGCTAGAACACCCACGAGGTTATCCCTATGGACCCGATCGTCATCGTCTCCGCCGCGCGCACTCCGCTCGGGTCATTCCAAGGGGTCCTGAAGGACCTCACGGCGCCGCAACTGGGCGCGGCAGCAATTCGCGCGGCGATCGCACGCAGCGGCATCGGCGCCGACGCCGTCGAAGAAGTGGTGTTTGGCTGCGTGTTGCCGGCCGGGCAGGGGCAGGCGCCGGCGCGTCAGGCGGCAATCGGCGCGGGACTCCCACTGGCCGCCGGCTGCACGACCGTCAACAAGATGTGCGGCTCGGGCATGAAGGCCTTGATGCTGGCCCACGATCTGCTGCGCGCCGGCAGCGCCGAAGTAGTCGTGGCCGGTGGCATGGAGTCGATGACGAACGCGCCCTACCTGGTACCCAAGGCGCGAGCAGGGCTTCGCATGGGGCACCAGCAGTTGCTCGACCACATGTTCTTCGACGGCCTCGAGGACGCCTACGAGCGCGGCCGTCTGATGGGAACCTTCGCAGAGGACTGTGCGGCCGAGGCGGGCTTCTCGCGCAAGGATCAGGACGACTTCGCCCTGGCCTCGCTCGAGCGCGCGCTGGCGGCCAACCGCGACGGCGGTTTCGCTTGGGAAATAGCGCCGCTGTCGGCGCCCGCCGGCAAGACCGAGACCCTGGTCGAGCACGACGAGCAGCCGTTCAAGGCCGATGCGTCGAAGATTCCTACCCTCAAAGCGGCCTTCCGCAAGGACGGCACGGTGACCGCGGCCAACTCTTCGTCGATCTCCGATGGAGCCGCCGCGTTGGTCCTGATGCCGCGCTCGGTGGCCGAGCAGCGCGGGCTCAGACCGCTGGCAACCATCGTCGCGCACGCGACCCACGCCCAGGAGCCGGCCCGTTTCGCGACCGCGCCGGTGGGAGCCATATCCAAGCTGCTGACCAAGGCCGGCTGGAGCGCACAGCAGGTCGACTTGTACGAGATCAATGAAGCTTTCGCGGTCGTGACGCTCGCGGCGATGCGCGAACACCGTCTGCCACACGAGAAAGTCAACGTACACGGCGGCGCTTGCGCGCTCGGCCATCCGATCGGTGCTTCCGGCGCGCGCATCGTCGTCACCCTGCTCGGAGCCCTGGCCAGGCGCGGCCTTCGGCGCGGGGTCGCCTCGCTGTGCATCGGCGGCGGCGAGGCTACGGCGCTGGCGATCGAGACCGTCTGAGCCGGACTCGGCGGCGAGCGGCTGGCCACGCCGGCAGCGACGATCGGCGCGCCCGGCACGAGCGCCTCGCGATCTTTCCGAACCATCATTGACTAGCGCCCCGCGGCGGGTGAAAGTCGGCGGCTCGGGAGGAACCACCATGACGAAAACCCAATTGCCCGTGCGCTGCGGCGCTGCACTGGCGCTCTGCAGCCTCTTCGTGTTCGCACTGGCAGCCCCGCACGCCGAGGCCGCGGTGGGAGTCGCGCGGACGGAGTTCGTCGATTGCCAATCGGCCTATCTGGATGCGTCGTTCAAGCTGCTACAGAAGCGCACCGGCGCGATGCTCAAATGCGCCGACAAGCTACTGGCGTGCAGCCTGCAAGAGGAACTTGCCGGCGGCGACTTCGCCACTTGCTCCGCCAAGCTGCCGACGAGTTGCGGCAGGGGTTTCGCCAGGCTTGCCAATGTCGAGAACGCCACCGCTGCAAAACTCGCAATCGTCTGCGGCGAGCTGGCCGACTACGACTTCGGCAGCAGTGTTGGGCTCGGGTTCCGCCGGTTCCAGTCCGAGTGCGGCGCCATTACCACCCAGGCCCAGGCCACCGCGTGTTTCCTGTCCAACCTGCGCTGCCGTGCCGCCGATATCGCCGAGTCTCTTCACGCCCGCACGTACGAGCTGTTCAACCGCATCGGCTTGCTCGCTGCGTATCCCGAGACGACCTCGTGCCTGGATGCGCGCGCCGGTTCCCCGGCCACGGGCGGTGACTGGAAGGCACTGGCGGCCTGCCAGAAAGGGTTGACCAAGACCTACGCGAGGGCTCTGTACAAGATGCCCAGAGTCCTCTCGCGGTGCCTGGGCGGGCTGCTCGAATGCCAGCTACGCGGCGATCGGCTGAGCCTGACAGTGGAGCAGCCGCCCGACTGTTTCGCCAGCCAGGATAACAACACGGCCTGCGAGAAGGCGCACGTTGCCGTAAACGAGACGCTCGGCACCGGGATCCTGGTCGACGCAGCCGACGCCTGCGCCGACGTGCCGGTCGCCGACATGCTCGCCGGCCTCGGCTTCGGCGCGCTGTGCCCCGGCGCGCTCACTCCGACGGCGGTAGCCAACTGCGTGCGCGCGGCCGCAGTTCCCATTTCCTTCTTGGCGATCGACGAGACGGCGCCGCGTACCTGCCAGCTTTCGCAGGAAGCGCCGGCAGCGCTGTTCACGCTCGGCGACTTCTGTGCGCCCGAGTGCGGCAACAACGTCGTCGACGAGGGGGAGATCTGCGACGACGGCAACCTCGACGATCTCGACGAGTGCACCAACCAGTGTCAGACCGGACCGACCACGCATCAGCCGGTATCGATTCCGAGCGGTGCGCATCCGGCCCACACACCCGATGGCACGCCCGGCAATGCCGTCGCCCCCGGCGGTACGCTGGCCACCCAGTTCGGGAGCACCGTTTTCGATCTCAACAACGTCTCGTATCTGCGCTACTACGCGCCCGCAGCCGGCGACCCCGATGCCGTGATGGTGCTGATCCCGGGCTTTGCCGGAGGCTCGCACTCGCTCAAAGTGGTCGCCGAAACGATGGTCGCCAAGGCTGCCGCCGACGGAAACATCAAGCTGGAGGTGTGGACCTTCGATCGCCGCACCGACCAGCTCGAGGACGATGCCGGTGCAATCCTGGCCGAGACGGAAGACGATCCGGAGCTGGCCCTGAACTGGTACTTCGGCAGTGAACTCGGACTGCCGCTCGATCCGCGGCTGTCGCGCCGCGCGGTCTTCCATGACGACTCCGAGGTCCCCTTCCTCGCCAACTTCACCTACAACATGTTCATCCACGACATAGACGCGATGATCGACACCGCGCACGCACTGGCGAGCAATCCCAAGGTGTTCCTGGGCGGCCACTCGCTCGGAACGCTGTTCAGTGCCCACTACGCCGCCACCGATCTCGACGCCGGTCCGGGAGTAGTCCCAGGCTATACGAAGGTCGACGGTCTGGTGCTGTTCGAAGGGGGAGGGGATTCCCCGAACCCGACGCCGCCGAGCGACGACATGCTCGACACCATCATCGCCAGGGCGGACGGCGGTCTGTACTTCGCGATCAAGAACGGCGACAGCCGTTGCTACGATGGCACCGCGTGTCCGGGCGGTGACGCCGACTGTGCGTCTCTTGCGCTGCCGACCGGGGCTCTCACCAACAAGTGCATCCCGCCGGTAGACGCCTACGAGAAGGGCGCGGTCACGCCGCAGATCCACGCGGTCGGCGACGCGATCAGCGTGCAAGCGCGCCGCCATCCCGACTCGCTGTCGCTCGCACAGGTCGATTTCGGCAGTGGCTCGGCCATCGACAACGTGCCTGGTCTGTCGATACTCGGATTCCTGCCGCCGGCCAGCGCGGAGGCGTCAGTCGGGTTCTTCCTCGACGACGATTACTCGGTCGAGGTGTCGTTCATGGCCTCGATGGGCTTCTCCGACAACGGGCCGAACAGCCCGCTCGGTGACGCCCTGCTGGCAGGCAACTCCACGTCGGATCCGTACCGCTACTGGAAGAACATCGAGGCGACCATGCCGCCGCTGGCGATTCCGGACAACGGCCCGGCCGTCGACGCCTACCTGGTCAACGGACAGGAGAAGGAGATCACCCGACTCGGCAACGTGCTGTCGATGCTACGCACCGGCGACCGCAATATCGGTGACTGGTACTTCCCGTACTCGGGGCTGCGGTCAACCTGGACCGGCCAGGAGGGATTCTTCACCAACGGGCTGGACTCCTCTGCGCTGTCGGTTACGCGCGGCCGCTCCGACATCGAGAACCTGACCGAAGGCGCGTCGATCAACATCCCGGTGATCTGCTTCGGCGGGAGCAACGGCATCTCGCCGACAGTCGGGGCGTTTCTCCCGTTCGCCGAGAGTGTCGCGACGTGCTCCGCGCCGAGTTGCACCGGGACGCCGCGCATCGTCGCCACCGATCCGATCAATCCCACCTATGGCGGCGCCGATGGCGGCTTCGAGGCGTACGTCAGCGAGGGTTACGCGCACATCGACATCGTGTCGGCCGAGGACGACCCGGCGCACAACCAGGTCTACGATCCGCTGCTCGCGTTCCTGATCCGCAACACCAACTGAGCCGTCGCAACCCGCTCGGCCGCCGACAAAAAAGGGCGCCCGCAGGTCATACTGCGGGCGCCCTTCTCGTCAGCGCGGATCGAGCCTGCGACGGCCCGGCTACGCGAGTCTACTTGATCGGCATGACCGACTTGCCGGCCTTCACCGGCAGGAAACCCTTGCCGGAGTTGGTGTGGCAGGTCGTGCAGTCGGTGGCCAGCGTCGCCATCGCCGTCTTGAATGCGGCCTTGTCTTGAGCCGCGATCGCGCTGGTCACAGGCGGGAGACTCGCAGCGATGAACGCATCAAGAGCCGCCTTGCGCGATGGACGCGTGACCGAAAGCTTGTTGAAAGCCGCCGTCATCTCCTCCACTTGGTACGTGGCGAAATCCCAGTTCTGCTTCTTCCCCGCGGTGTCGAGCGAATTAAAGCGCAAGCCGACTTCCTGCATGATCAGCGCGGTGTTTGGCTGGATGTCGGCGAGGACGTTGATCTGGTCAGTGGCGTCCGAGTACAGGAGCGTGTTTGCGATCCAGGTAGTCGTGGGGACGTATACCCCCGCGTACACCGCTACCGATCCGCAAACCAGCGCCCCCAGGACGAAGCCGCCGATGAAATGTGGTTTTCCGTTGAGCATTCTCTTCTCCCCTGTCCTCGAAAGCGAGGACGTTGTTTTGAAACGAACCGCGGCTCCGTAGCGAGCCCGCTTATGCCACCGGCTAGGGCCCGGTGGCGCTGAAGGTGGAGCCATCCGCCTTTTTCACCTGCGTGACCGTCAGGCCGAAGCAACTCGCATCGCTGGTCAGGAGCTGGACGGTCGCCTGGGTACTGGTCTGCAACAACGCTGCGACACCGGTGGGAAGCGCGGTCTGTCCCGCCGGTGCGTTGTTCTTGCCGCTGACGACGATCTTTCCCTTTCCGGCGTCGCCGCCCGAAAGCAGCATCTTCTGGATCCCGTCGGCAGTCAGGTCCTTGTCGCCGTACTTGTAGCCCTTGGTCGATACCACGGCCCAGCAGTCCTTCGGCGGCGAGCCGCACGAGTCGCCTTGACGTGCGACCGAGATCGAATCGCGCAACTGATCGGCCTGGTCGTAGATGCAGATCGCGTAACTGGTACCGCCGGCGGCAAGAGGATCGCCGAACTGGCCCTGCGTGACCGCGGTGTGAAGTTTCTTCATCGTGACTTTGAGCTTTTCCTTGCCGGCCGCCTTCTCGTTGACGAGCAAGGCACCGCCGTCGGCAACCACGCAGCCGGCGGTGGGCGCGGCCTCGCACTGGACCGGTAGCGTGGTGGTGGTGGTGGTCGTCGTCGGCTCGGCACAGTTGACGTCGTCGGGCCAGTCGGCGAAACCGTTGCCGTCGTTGTCGAGGCCGGTGGTATCGGCATCCATCGTCGATTCTTCCTCGGCCCTGTCGCACGGGTTCCTCAGCCCGTTGGTTGCCTGGCCGAAGTAGGGCGGCGCCACGTTCTCGGGAAGAATCGCCGGGAAAGGGCTGGGTGAGCCGAGTTCTCCCGGAATGTGGCAGGTCGAGCAGACGGTCACGCCGGCGTTGAAGTGGGCCTGGCGGAGCCCGTAACCGGTCGCCTTTGGCAGACCGCTGAGCGACGAAGTCTCGCCGTAGTCGTTGCCGTGACAGCCCGCGCAGCCGAGTCCGCCGCCGGGCCCGCTCCAGTAGGTCTTTACCGGCGAGCTGCCACCTCCGCTCGGATGGCACAAATTGCATTGGGTGATGCCGAACTTGGTGATGTGCTGCGCGTGCAGCTTGGCCGGATTCCCACCCTGGAAGGCCGTGTGGCACTCGACGCAGCCGTTCCCGGCGCCGTCGTCGTAGTTCGGGTACGCGTGCGCCGCCGGCGCCGACGCGAATATGTACAGCAGCGCTGCAGCGCAGCAGGCCCCGCGGGCGACCGTCGTTGCGAGCTTGCTCAACTCGATCCGCTCAAATCTGATCATTCGTTTCACCTTCTTGCTTCTCGGCACGACACAGACACCGGTTCCCCGATGGTGCCGGCCAGCCATTATTGGGATCGGCGAGTTTGAGGCAAGGCCCTTTCTTCAACGTTCGCGACGCCTCCTCGTCTCGGAACTGCCAGCCGCTTCATCGCTTCGCGGGCATCGCGGCCAGGTTGCGCCGCGCCTCGGCTGAGCCTGGATCCAGAGCCAGAGCTTCGCGGAACTGATCTGCCGCCTCATCCGCCCTGCCGAGCCTGAGCAGCACGGATCCCAGCGTGTTGTACACGGCCGCGTTCGGCTTCTGCGTCAGCGAACGCCGGTAGTACGCAGCCGCTTCCTCGAGCTTTCCTTGCTTCTCCAGCGCCGCGGCCAGGTTGTTGTAGGCAGGTGTGTACTTCGCGTTGAGCTCGACGGCTTTTCGGAATTCCGCCACGGCTTCGTCCAGATGGCCCTGCCGGGACAGCACGAACCCCAGGCCGTTGTGCGTCTCGGCGTTCGGCTTGCCCTGAAGCGCCTCGCGGTAGTGGCCCTCCGCCTCCTGCATGCTGCCCGCCTGCACGAAACTCACGGCCAGGTTGAAGTGCGCCGACGCGCAGCGGGGATCCAGTTCCAGCGCCTTCCTGTAATCCGCGACAGCCTCCTGAGACTGTCCCAGTCGCGCCAGGATGAATCCGAGGTCGCTGTAAATCTCCGCCTTCGGCTCGAACTCGAGCGACTTCTTGAAGTGTGTCGCCGCCTCGTCGAGCCGGCCCAGCTCAACCAGCGCCAGTGCGATGTTGTTGTGCGACTTGACGTGATTTCCGTCCACGGCCAGCGCACGGCCGTACTCGGCGACCGCCTCGACGGTCTTCCCCTGCTGGAACAAGGTCCAGCCCAGCGCGTTGTGCAGCTCCACGTTGCCCGGATTGAGTTCCAGCCCGCGCCGATACGAGCGCTCTGCGCCCGTGTAGTCGCCGGTGTGGTCGTTGGCCATTCCGGCCCGCAGGAACGAGTACGCATCCAAGAACTGCTCGCTGATGTCCGCGATGGCGTCGCCGGGCAGTTTGACGAACTCAGGGATGTTCGCGGCGCGGTCCGGCGACGTGAAGCGCTCGAGCAACACCGGCGGACTGTCCTGTCCGTTTTCATCGATGTGGGTGAGGAAGAGCTGCGTGTAAGGGGTGTTTACCTTCGACGAAAAGACCAGCCACCTGCTGTTCGAAGACCAGCTGTGCCAGGAGTTCATCAGTGCGGTGTTGTAGCGCAGCCGCCGGGCCACGCCGCCTTCGGCCGGGACTATGTAAAGCTGACTGTCGGGCTGCAGCAGCATGTAACTGTCGGCCTTGCAGAACACGATCCACTTGCCGTCCGGCGAATATTTCGGAAAGAAGTTGCTCTTGCCGTCGCCGGACGCCCCCTCCAGCGGCTGCGGCGTACCGCCCTTGCCGTCGTTGAACGGGATCCGGTACAGATCGTAGCGAAACGGCTTCTTGTCCTTGGTGAACTCCGGAACGTCCTTTTCATCGACCAACGCGTTGTTCTGCTGGTCGAGGCTCTTCACGCGGTAGGCCGTCGCCCTCGCGAAGGCGATCCACTTGCCGTCGTGGCTCCATACCGCGTTGCTCTGTACGTACTGCGGGTCGTCGGCTCCCGGCAGCGCCGAAAACGTCTTCGCCTCTCTGTCGTAGAACGCGAGGATGCCCTTGATGGGGAAGAAGAGCTGCGAGAAAGCGATCTCCGGGATGGCGACGAACACCGAACGATCTTTGACCGTGCTGATCACGTATCGTCCGGTGGGCGACACTCGCGACAACAACCCGAAGGTGAGTTCTCCGTCGTCGCGCTTGTAGTCCGCCCAGGTGATGATCTTCTCGTCGTTCATCACCATGTGCTTGGACTCCGGAATGATGGCGTAAGCGCCCTTGTCGTTACCGTAGTCGACGTCGAGTCCCAGCACGCTCCCGTTGTCCGCGAACGAGTGACAGTTACCGCAGACGGGCAGGTTCTGAAGCACGATCGGCGGCGCCGCCTCGGAGTCGATGGCGCCGAAGCGCCAGCGGATGCGCGACGGGTCCTGCACCGCGGAGAGAAACGGGAGCGGGACCTCGCGGTAGAAAAGCGAGTCGCCGACCTCGTCCTTCGACGTGCGGATGTGGACGCGCGCCGACGACAGGACTGTCGCGGGCGCGGTGCGGATGACCCCCGCCACGGTCACTTCCGCGTCGCGCTCGAGGGACTGCTGCTTGATCCTCTTCCAATCTTCCATCGAAGGCCGCCAGCGTGAGGCGTCGGCGGAGAACCTGAGCACGTCGCCACCGGTATCGAAGCGGACCGCGATGAGCCAGCGGTCGACGCCTGCCGTCTCGTCCTCCCATACGAACGTCGGCGCTACGCTTTCGGGAGGAAACAACGTGCCCTCGAGCGGATAGGCGATCTTCAGTTGTCCCTGCGTCGCAGCGGGAGAGGTGCCCGCCGGGCGATCCTGCGTGCTCCGATCGCGATCACAGCCGGCGAGCAACACGCCGACGGCCAGAACCAGCGAAACGGTCGCGGCCCGCGCGACCGAACGAGACGTGTTCGGCATCTTCGCTAACGACTCTTCGAGTTTGCGTCCCCGAAAACGCCAGAGCCCTCGGTAACCGACTACGTGGCTACCGAGGGCTCGCGACATTGCGTACTTCGAGAGACGGCCGGGCTACTTACAGGTCTGGCCGTTCCACGATGGCGGATAGCCGATGCCCACCACGTACTCGCGGGTATCGTACTCGTTGTTCTTGGCGAAGCAGTTGTAGTGACCGGCGTCGAACATGATGTACGTGATGTCGGCGGCGTAGTCCGCCAACGGATGCGACGGATCCGGATTCGTACCATTGCCGGTCATGGTATTGCCGCGGAACTTGTTCACGTCGGGGTACTCGTCGACGATCGGCGGGTTGGCGGTGCAGTCGAAATCACCACCGGCCACTGCCGTGCAATAGTCGATCACCGCGACGCCGTAGAAATCGTTGTTCTGGATGACGTTCTTGTCGAACGTGCCGTAGTCCGTGCCCATGACCAGCACGCCGCCGCCTGCCGGCAGCGCCGCCGACATCGTTCCAGGCGGTGCGTTGTTGGGCATGTTGTTGTTGTAGACGTGGTTCCCTTTGAAGGTCCAGTCCGCCATCGTGGCAAGCGGCGGCAGCGAAGCGGCATTGGGATGGTAGAAGCCAACCCCGACCGTGTTGTCGTGCACGTCGTTGCCTTTCATGAAGACGTTGTTCGACACCGTCACTTCGAGTCCGGTGGGACTGCCGTAGAACTCGTTGTTGAGAACCCGGACGTTCTCGGACGCCTCGACCCACAGCGAGCTGTCCTCGGAGCCGTAAGCGACGTTACGCTTCACCAACCCGTTGGCCGAGAGGGTCGGCCAGATGCCGTTCTCCAGATTGTTGATCGACTCGTTCCCCTCGATCTTGAAACCGTCGACGTAGCGCAAGAAGATGCCGTTGTTCGGGAACCCCTGGATCGTGAACCCTTTGATCTGGAACCCGAGGATCGGGTTGCTTGCGTCCGGGCCTTCGGCCAGCACGCCATCGGTCTGCCCGGGCATTGCCTCGATAATTGCCTTCGCTCCCGCCTCGCGCTCGGCGGTGGAAATCTTGGCAATCAGCTTCAGAGCCTTGGTGACATGTACCGCAGGGCCGGTAAGTGCGGGCTCATGGTAGGTACCGGGCAGCACGTAAATCGTGTCTTTGGCGCTGGCAGCATCGACCGCGGCCTGGATCGACTCTCCAGGGCTGACCGTGATGCTGCCCGCCAGGGCAACCGGGGGCGTACACACGACGGCCAAGCCCAGGCCCAGTCCGGCGCAAATCCTCAAACGACCTGTGTTCATCAAACTCCTCCCGACCCGCTCGAACGGCGAAAATTCGCTCTTTATTCGTCTTGGAACAACGGCAGGGCGGAAGCTAGTTCAGGGGCGAAGCTTAAGTCAAGGAAAAAGACGGGATCCTTCTACGTCGGGCGGAGAATTCTTACCCTGGGATCGTGAGGCGGTCCGTCCTATCGCTCCGGCAACGCCGCGGTGTCGAAACCTACTGCACGCCGCAGCGCATCACCGGCCACTTGATCGCGTGCGACCGAGTCGAGCAGAGCGCTGTCCAGGGACACCGCCAGTCGCTCGGTCCGGCCGGCGACCGAGGGGTCCAGCGCGCCGGTGGCCGACCCCGACAGGTCCTGCACCCGGTACAGGAAGACGAGATCCAGACCGGCCGGTTTGAGCTGGAACGACGTCATCTCTTCGAGTGCGGGAGCCGCCAGGCGGCTCCACACCTGGTCGGCGCGGTCCTGCGCAGAAGACGCCGCTTCCTCGAAAAACAGCCCGGTATCGACGACAACTTCCAGGTACTCGGCGCCCAGCCGGGTCGATGGACCTACAACCTTCACCTCGGTGGGACCCATAGCGCCGGCCGCGGCGCTGCGCAGCAGGAACTTGGCCTGCAACGCGACGCTGTCGGGGCCGTGAGCGTCGGCGATGCGCCGGAGCTCGATGCTGACCTCGTTGATTCCGGTCTTTCCATCCCCGTCGACCGCGCCAACCGCCTGCGCCGCCGGCGGACTGGCCACGCCTGCGGCAACCTCTGCGCCGAAAGCAGCCGCGACCCGGACGCCGACGAACAGCCACGCGGCCACCCCGACCGCGATCCAGTATCGTGCATCCTCGGCGCTGCGAGCCATCGCCGGATGCTGCCGCAGGGACGACGCGCTTGCCAGCACAGATAACGGCGGCTCGCTCGCGTTCGCTTGGTAGAGCCGCCGCGCCACAATGCCGGCGTGGCCGGCACACCAAAGTCAGCGGCGCTTGCTCGCAACGGCTTCCGGCTGCTCCAGGTCGCTCGCGCACAGCTCGATGCAGCCGGCGTGCGCGACGGCTCTTTGCTGGTCGCCGTTTCCGCTGGCGGCGACTCGCTGGCTCTCTTGGAGCTGTGCGCACTGGCGGCCCCGCGCCTGGGTCTTGGTCTGTGCGCGGTCTACGTCGACCACGGTGTGCGTCCGGAGGCGGCGATCGAGAGAGCGGTCGTGCAGGCCAGCGCCGAGCGCCTCGGCGCCGCCTTCGAGAGCGTCACGATCAGTCCCGACGGAACCGACGAAGACAGCCTCAGACGCGCGCGACTGCGCGCCCTCGAGGCCGTCGCGCTCGCTCGCGGATGCCGCTGGATCGCGCTCGGCCACACCGCCGACGACCAGATCGAGACCATCGTGCTGCGTTTCCTTCGCGGTGCCGGGTTCGGAGGCCTTGCCGGAATGCGTGCCGTACGCGGACCTTTCGTGCGTCCGCTGCTCGGGCTGCGCCGCGACGACCTACGTGACTTCTTGCGCCGGCGCGGGCTGGCGTGGGTAGAAGACGCGAGCAACGGCTGGCTACGCTACGCCCGTGCCCGCCTGCGCCGCGAGGTGTTGCCGGCCATCGAGCAGACCTTTGGCGCAGGAGCGCTCGAGCATCTTGCGCGGCAGGCCCCGCGCTGGCGCGAGGACCAGGACTTCCTGGACGCCGAGGCGCTGCGGCTGGAGGCCTACTGCAGTCGTCAAGGGCGCGACGGTCGCGTCGAGCTCGATATCGCCTCACTCACCGACGCGTCCCCGGCACTGCGTTCGCGCGTATTGCACCGCTGGCTCGGTCAGTTGGGCGACTTGGCCACTCCCGACCTGCGTCACGTTGCACTGGTCGAGTCGTTGCTCACCCACGCGCAGCCCGGCGCGACACTGGACTTGCCGGGGTTGCGAGTGTGGCGCGAGGCGGGCCGACTGCGCAGCGCCCGGTCCGGCGACTCCAGCGCGCCGACTCGGCCGGCTCGCGCAAACCGCCCGCGACATGTTGCCGCCTCGCCACGAGCGTGTTAGCGTGCCGCGCATTGAGCGAATTTCGTGAGAAAATCCGCGAGTTTGTCGCCTCCGAACGTCGCTCCCCGGTAGTCGGCCAAGCATGAATCAGTTCTCCAGAAACCTCGCCCTTTGGCTCGTTCTCGGTCTCATGGTCGTGTTGCTGTTCAACATGTTCCAGTCCCAGCAGATCCGCGACCAGGAAATCAGCTACAGCGAATTCGTCGCCGAGCTGAACGACGGAAAGGTCCAGACTGCGACGGTTCAGGGCGACCTGATCAGGGGACGCATGGAAGGCGACAAGGACTTTCGCACCTACGGTCCCTATGAGGACGTGACCAAGCGCCTCCTCGACAAGGGCACCCGCTTCTCGGTCAAGCCCGCCGCCGAGGATCCATGGTACGTGATCATGCTGGTGCAGTGGTTCCCGATGCTGCTGCTGGTTGGCGTGTGGGTCTTCTTCATGCGCCAGATGCAGGTGGGCGGCGGCAAGGCGATGTCGTTCGGCAAGAGCCGCGCCAAGCTGCTCAACGAACACGCCAACAAGGTCACTTTCGGCGACGTGGCCGGCATCGACGAGGCGAAAGAAGAACTCGAAGAAATCATCGCCTTCCTGCGCGACCCGAAGAAATTCACGCGCCTGGGCGGACGCATTCCCAAGGGTGTGCTCCTGGTCGGTGCACCGGGCACCGGCAAGACGTTGCTCGCGCGCGCGGTAGCGGGCGAAGCCGGCGTACCGTTCTTCTCGATCTCGGGCTCGGACTTCGTCGAGATGTTCGTCGGCGTCGGTGCTTCGCGTGTTCGCGACCTCTTCGTGCAGGGCAAGAAGAACGCGCCGTGCATCATCTTCATCGACGAGATCGACGCGGTCGGTCGCCATCGTGGTGCCGGACTGGGCGGCGGGCACGACGAGCGTGAGCAGACGCTGAATCAATTGCTGGTCGAAATGGACGGTTTCGAGTCCAACGACGGCGTAATCCTGATGGCGGCCACCAATCGTCCCGACGTTCTCGATCCCGCGCTGCTGCGGCCGGGGCGGTTCGATCGCCGCGTGGTGGTACCGCGTCCCGACGTGCGCGGCCGCACCGGAATTCTCAAGGTCCACACTCGCAAGGTGCCGCTCGGCCCCGACGTCGACCTCGACCAGATCGCCAAGGCGACACCGGGCTTTTCCGGCGCCGACCTCGAGAATCTCGTCAACGAAGCCGCGCTGGTCGCCGCGCGCGAAGGCCGCGAGTCGGTGGCTCAGCCGAACTTCGAATCGGCCAAGGACAAGGTGCTGATGGGCGCCGAACGGCGCAGTCTGGTGCTTTCCGAGGACGAACGCCGCAACACGGCCTACCACGAATCCGGCCACGCGCTGGTGGCCAAGATGCTGCCCGGCACCGATCCGGTGCACAAGGTGACGATCATTCCGCGCGGCATGGCGCTCGGCGTCACCCAGCAGCTTCCCGAAGAAGACCGCCACTCGTTCAACAGGACTTTCCTGCTCAACAACCTCGTCATCCTCTACGGAGGCCGCGTGGCCGAAGAGCTGGTGCTCGAGGACATCACCACCGGCGCCGGCAACGACATCGAACGGGCCACGCAACTGGCGCGTAAGATGGTGTGCGAGTGGGGCATGAGCGAGAAGCTCGGTCCGGTTACGTTCAAGCGGCCCGGCGACGAACCCTTCCTCGGCATGGAACTGCATCAACCGCGCGAATACTCCGACGACACTGCGCGTGTCATCGACGAGGACGTACGACACATCCTCGGCGCTGCCTATGACCGCGCGCGTAGCATCCTCAAGGACAATCTCGAAGCGCTGCACAAGCTGGCCGCCGCCCTGCTCGAGCGTGAAGTGCTCGACTCGGCGGAGATCGACGCGATCCTGAGCTCGTGTGCCTGCCCGCAACCCGCGGGAGCGTAGGACGTGACCTCACGCAAAGCGCAGGCCGCGGCCGACGGAGCGGGATGCCGCCCGACCTGTGACAGCAATGCAGTCCGACACCTGTTCGGCACCGACGGCATCCGCGGCGTTGCCAACGAGGAGCCGATGACCCCCGAAACCGTGCTGCGGCTCGGGCGCGCGGTGGGACTGCACTTCCAGACCGAGAGCCCGCGCCGTCACAAGATCGTCATAGGCAAGGACACGCGCCTGTCGGGCTACATGTTCGAGACCGCGCTGGCAGCAGGGCTCACGTCGATGGGCGTCGACGTGCTGCTGGTCGGTCCGATGCCGACCCCCGGCATCGCGTTTCTGACACGCAGCCTGCGTGCCGATGCCGGCATCGCCATCTCGGCGTCGCACAACGCCTACCACGACAACGGCATCAAGTTCTTCGGACCCGACGGTTTCAAGCTCGCCGACGGCGCCGAGGCCGACATCGAAAGAGTGATGTTCGGCACCGACATCGACCGCATGCGCCCGACCGGAGCCGGCATCGGCAAAGCCTATCGCATCGAGGATGCCGACGGCCGTTACAACGTCTTCCTGAAAGCCGCATTGCCCCGTGAGCTCACGCTCGAGGGCCTGCGAGTCGTGATCGACTGCGCCAACGGCGCTGCGCACCGGATCGCACCGATCGTGCTGGCCGAACTCGGCGCGGAAGTGATCGCCATCGGCGTGACACCCGACGGCGTCAACATCAACGACGGTGTCGGCGCGACCGATACGGCGCAACTGCGCGCGCGGTTGCGCGCCGAGAACGCCCACCTCGGCGTGGCGCTGGACGGCGACGCCGATCGCTGCATCCTGGTCGACGAACGCGGCGAGGAAGTCGACGGCGACCACGCTCTGGCCATCCTCGCCATCGCGATGCACGAACGCGGAAGTCTCGCCCGTTCGACGGTGGTCGCCACCGTCATGTCGAACTTCGGCCTGGAAGTCGCGCTGCGCGACCGAGGCATCGCCCTGGAGCGCACGCCGGTCGGCGACCGGTACGTGGTCGAACGCATGGTCGCGGGCGGCTTCGTGCTCGGCGGAGAGAAGTCGGGACACGTCGTGTGCCTCGACCACACCACCACCGGGGACGGCATGGTGACCGCGCTTTCGGTGCTGACCTGCATGAAACTCAGCGGGAGACCGCTGTCCGAGTTGAAGGAGGTGCTGCGCAGTTATCCCCAGCGCCTGATCAGCCTGCGTGTACGCGAACGCCGCGAACTCGACACCATCCCGGCCGTGGCCGGAGCCATCGCTCAGGCGCAGGAGGTGCTCGGCGACCGCGGTCGCGTGGTGGTGCGCTTTTCGGGCACCGAACCGCTGGCACGGGTGATGGTCGAAGGCGAAGAAGAACCTGCCGTCGAGCATCACGCTCGCCGCATCGCCGCTGCCATCGAGGCGGCGCTCGGCTGACCGCGGCGCCTGCGCGGCGCAGCCGGAGGAAACGCTTGATCCGCCTCGGCGTCAACGTCGACCACGTCGCGACCGTGCGTCAGGCCCGGGGCGTCGATTATCCCGATCCGCTCGAGGCCGCGCTCGCCGCCGAACGAGGCGGCGCCGGCGGCATCACCGTTCATCTGCGCGAAGACCGCCGTCACATCCAGGACCACGACGTGCTGCGCATTCGCGACGGCATCGCGACCAAGCTCAACCTGGAGATGGCCGCGACGAGCGCGATGGTCGCGTTCGCCTGCCAGTTGCGCCCGGCCGACGTCTGCATCGTTCCTGAAAAGCGCGAGGAAGTGACGACCGAAGGCGGGCTCGCGGTGGCCGGCCGCGAGAGCGCGCTTGCGCCTTTGATCGCGAGGCTGCGCGAGGCTGGCATCGCGGTCAGTCTCTTCATCGAGCCCGACCCCCGCGAGATTGACGCCGCCTCTGCGGTCGGCGCCACGGCAGTCGAGCTGCACACCGGTGCCTACGCGAATGCTCGCGGCCAGGCCGAGACGGCGCGCGAGTTGGAGGCGCTGCGCAGCGGGGCCACCCACGCCGCCCGGCGCGGCCTGATCGTCAACGGCGGTCACGGCTTGACGCTCGCGAACGTCGCAGCGATCGCCGCGCTTGCCGAGATGGAGGAGCTCAACATCGGCCACAGCATCGTGGCGCGTGCGCTGTTCGTCGGCATCGAGGCCGCTACCCGCGAGATGCTCGAAGCCTGCCGCGACGCCCGCCGTAGCGGACAACCGCGATGACGACCGCGCCTGGCACTGCGCTGACCGGGCTGGGGCTGCTGTGGCCGGGGCCGGCGCGCCGGCCTGGCCGAGTCCTGCCGGCTGCCGCCTGCGTCCTTGGCCGCCGCGACGTGCGCGCGCTCGACGCCGCGACCATTGCAGCCGGGACCCCGGCCCTCGACCTGATGGAGCGGGCCGGCGCGGCGATAGCCGAGGTGCTGGCCGCAGCGACCGACGCTGCCGCAGTGCGCGTCGGCGACCGGCCGCGCCTGCTGGTGCTGGCCGGCAACGGCAACAACGCGGGCGACGGTTTCGTGGTGGCGCGCCTGCTGGCGCAGCGCGACTGGGATTGCACGGTGGCGCTGTGTACGGGCGAGCCCCGCGGGGGCGGCGAGGCTGCCGCCAATCTGGCGCGCTGGCGCGGCGACGGCGGAAACGTGATCGACCGGGTCGCCGCCTGCGCGGAGATCGAGTCGCCAGCGACGCGGTTCGAGGTAGTGCTGGACGCGCTACTCGGCACCGGCCTGGACCGCCCGGTCGACGCTTCGCTGGCCGATCTCATCCATCGCTTGAACTCGAGACCTTGGCAGGTCTCCACCCGGCACTCTGGGTCGCCGCTCGTCGTCGCCGTCGACGTTCCGTCCGGGCTCTGCGCCGACACCGGCAGGCCGCTCGGGTGCGCCGTGCGCGCCGCGCTGACGATCGCGCTCGGGGCCTATAAGCCGGGGCTTTTCCTCGGCGAGGGGCCAGGCTACGCGGGCCGTCTGATCGGCGCCGACATCGGCCTGCGGCCGCCGTCGCAGGCTGGTCTCGAGCCGCTCGGCCTCGCGCTGGACGCGGCCTCGAGCGCCGGGGCCCTGGCAGCGCCGTCGCCGATGGCACACAAGGGAAGCCGCGGCCATGTGCTGGTGGTTGCCGCGAGCCGCGGCAAGAGCGGGGCCGGCGTGCTGGCCGCGCGCGCGGCGCTGCGTAGCGGGGCGGGCCTGGTCACTGTGGCGGTGCCACAATCCCAGCAGCCGATCGTGGCTGCGTCGCTACCCGAGGCCATGACGGCCACATTGGCCGAGGACGAAGCCGGTGCTTTTTCAGTCGCTTGCCTGGACAGACTCCAAGAGTTGATCGAGATCGCGGACAGCGTCGTGTTCGGGCCGGGGGTGGGCACCGGAGAGGGCGCGGCAGCGGTGCTGCGCAGCATCCTGGCGAAGACACGAGGTCCGGTCGTCCTCGATGCCGACGCGCTCAACCTGGCGGCGCGGCTCGGCAGCGAGCGCCGCAGGCTCCTGGCCGGCAGGGTCTCGAGGATGCTGGGCCCGGTGATAGTCACCCCTCACCCCGGAGAGATGGGCAGATTGCTCTCGATGACCGCTGCCGAAGTTCAGGCATCGCGTCTGGAACTGGCGGTCAACCTGGCGAAATCCGAAGGCTGCGTAGTGGTTCTAAAGGGAGCCGGGACGATCATCACGGATGGCGCGCGGGCGGCCTTCAACACCAGCGGCAACGCAGGCATGGCAACCGCCGGCATGGGCGACGTGCTCGCGGGCGTGGTCGCGGCGCTCGCGGCTCGCTGCCCGGACGTACTCGACGCGGCTTGCCTGGCGGCATACGCGCACGGCCTGGCGGGTGACATCTGCGCCGGGGCTCGCGCGGGCGGCCGCGCGACGACGCGGCGACCCGGCGCCCGCGTCTGCGCCTCGCGCCCGGTGGCAGGGTTCCTTGCCGGAGAAGTAGCCGACGCGCTGCCCGCGGCGCTAGCCGAGATCTGCGCGTGGTAGCGCAGGCCGACGCCTGCGCAAAGAGTCCGCAGATCAGCGTCGAGACCCACAGCGAGGAGGAGACCGAGGCGCTCGGCCGCAGCCTCGGCGCCGCGCTTGGCACCGGCGCGGTTGTGGCGGTGTCGGGCCCGCTCGGCGCCGGCAAGACGGTGCTTGCGCGTGGCCTCGCCTGCGGCCTGGGCATCGATCCGCGCGACGTCGTCAGCCCTTCGTTCGTCTATCTGGTCGAGTACGACGAAGGGCGCCTGCCTTTCGTCCACGCCGACCTGTACCGCCTCGGCAATCTGCCCGATCGTGAGGCCGAGAGCGTCTACGAAAGCATCGGCCTCAACGCCGCAATCGCGAGCGGCGCGGTGGTGTTCGTCGAGTGGTGGGAGCACTACGCGGGGCCGCCACCGGCCGCAGTGGTGCGCGTTGAACTGGTGCCCGGAACCGGCAACACTCGCACCATCAACTTGGAATTTTCGGGCGTTGGGTTGGAGGCCGCCAGGCTGGCGGTAGCGCTGCGGCGCGCCTGATTCAGGACTGACATGGCAGAAAGACTACGGATCGTCCAGAAGTACGGCGGCACCTCTGTTGGCAGCCCCGATCGGATCCGCGCCGTCGCGGCCCGCATCAAGCGTTCCTACGACCAGGGACACCAGATCGCGGTGGTCTCGTCGGCGATGTCCGGCGAAACCAACCGCCTGATCGCTTTGGCGAAGGATATCTCGCCGAACCCGCTGCCGCGCGAACTCGACTCGCTGGTGAGCACCGGCGAGCAGGTAGCATGCGCGCTGGTGGCGATGGCGCTGGCCGACATCGGTGTGCCGGCGGTGTCGCTGCTCGGCCATCAGATTCGCATCCAGACCGACTCGTCGTTCGGACGCGCGCGCATCCGCTCGATCGACGTCTCGCGCATCGAGCAGGCTTTCGCCGAGCGGCAAGTCGCGATCGTCGCCGGCTTCCAGGGTGTGGACGAGAACCTCAACATCACCACGCTGGGGCGCGGCGGCTCCGATACCTCTGGAGTTGCGCTGGCCGCGGCCCTGAAAGCTGACGTCTGCGAGATCCTCACCGACGTCACCGGTGTCTACACCACCGACCCTCGGGTCTGTCCGGACGCGCGCAAACTCGACCGCATCTCGTATGACGAGATGTTGGAACTGGCCAGCCTCGGCGCCAAGGTATTGCAGATCCGTTCGGTGGAGATCGCCAAGCGGTACCAGGTGCCGGTTCACGTGCGCTCGAGCTTCGACGACAGCGAAGGAACCTGGGTGGTTCCGGAGGAAAAGAAGATGGAAGAGATTCTCGTTTCGGGTGTTGCGTTCGAGCGCGATCAGGCAAAGGTGACTCTCGAAGGCGTCCCCGACAGTCCGGGCCTGGCGGCATCGATCTTCGTGCCGTTGTCGGAGGCCGGCATCGTTATCGACATGATCGTCCAGAACGTCGGTGTGGAAGGCCGCACCGATCTCACGTTCACAGTGCCGCAAGGCGATCTCGCCGCGACCAAGACCATCTGCGAAAGGATCGTTTCGGGAATCGGCGCGCGCGGCGTCAAAGCCAGCCCCAACGTCGCGAAAGTGTCGGTGGTCGGGCTCGGCATGCGCAACCACGCCGGTGTGGCAGCGCGCATGTTCGAGGTGCTCGCCCAGGAGGGCATCAACATCAAGATGATCTCGACATCGGAGATCAAGATTTCGGTGATCGTCGACGCAGACAAGGTCGACCAGGCGGTTCGCGCGCTTCACTCGGCGTTTCTCGGCCCGAACGCGCGGTCACTCGAGTCACCGCAGGGCGCATGAAGCGACGCAAGGTCGAGATCTACGACACCACGCTGCGCGACGGCACGCAGGGCGAAGGCATCAACTACACGGTCCGCGACAAGCTCGCGGTGGCGCAGAAGCTCGACGACCTCGGCGTAAGCGTGATCGAAGGCGGGTGGCCGGGATCCAACCCGCGCGACGCCGCTTTCTTCGAAGGCATCCGCAAGATCCGCCTGCGCAGCGCCACCATTGCGGCGTTCGGTTCGACCGTGCGCCCGGGCAAAGCCCCGTCGGCCGATGCCAACCTGCGCGCGCTGCTGGAAGCCGAGACGCCGGTCGTCACCATCGTCGCCAAGACCTGGGACTTCCACGTCCGCGAAGACCTCCGCATCGAACTCGACGAGAATCTCGAGCTGATTTCCAAGACCATCGCGTTTCTGAAGAAGCGGGTGGAGCGCGTCATCCTCGACGCCGAACATTTCTTCGACGGCTTCGCGGCCGATGGCGAGTATGCACTGGCGTGCCTGCGTGCGGCGGCCGACGCCGGCGTCGATCTGCTGTGCCTGTGCGACACGCGCGGCGGCTCGCTGCCCGCGGCGATCGGCGACGCTACGCGAGCCGCGCTGGCACTGGCTGTGCCGGTGGGCATCCATTGCCACGACGACTCGGGGCTGGCGGTGGCCAACTCGCTGGCTGCGGTGGAAGCCGGAGCCGTTCAGGTTCAGGGCACCATCAACGGCTTCGGCGAGCGTTGCGGCAACGCCAACCTGTGCACGCTGATCCCGGATCTGCAGCTCAAGATGAACTATCGCTGCCTGGACCCGCAGCAACTCCAGCGCCTCACCGAGGTGTCGCGTTTCTGCGCCGAACTCGCCAACGTCGAACTCGAGCGGCGTCTGCCGTACGTCGGGCGCGCGGCGTTCGCCCACAAGGGTGGCCTGCACGTGGCGGCGGTGCGCAAGAACCGCGCGACCTACGAACACATCGACCCGGCGCTGCTCGGCAACGAGCAGCGAGTGCTGGTCTCGGACCTGTCCGGACGCAGCAACGTGGTGTCCAAGGCCGAGCAGTTCGGCATCGATGTCGAGGGTCGTCATGACGAGCTGGCGTCGTTGCTGAGCCACTTGAAGGATCTCGAACACTCGGGCTTCCAGTTCGAGGGAGCCGACGCTTCCTTCGAGTTGTTGATGCGCAAAAACCTCCATCCCTTCCAGCGCTTCTTCAAGCTGGTGGGATTTCGCGTCATCGACGAGAAGCGCTCCGACGAGGGCGACACCGGCTGCGAAGCCACGGTGATGATCGAAGGCCCCGACGGTGTGGTCGAACACACGGCGGCGCAGGGCAACGGTCCGGTCAACGCGCTCGACCGCGCTCTGCGCAAGGCGCTGACCAAGTTCTATCCGTCGATCGAGAAGCTGCAGCTCCACGATTACAAGGTGCGGGTCCTGGACGGCCAGGCGGGCACCGAAAGCCGCGTCCGGGTGCTCATCGAATCCGGTGACGGCGAGGATCGCTGGGGCACGGTGGGCGTCTCGCACAACGTCGTCGAAGCCAGTTGGCAGGCACTGGTCGACAGTGTCGTTTACAAGCTGCTGAAGGACGAGAGGATCGGAGCTCGCAAGCCCGGCGCGGCGCGGCGCGCCAAGCCGATTCGCGCGCGGCGAGGCGCCGCCTAGTACGGCCCCGAACGTGATGCACGGCTACTTCGACTACACCGCGAGCAGTATGCTGCGGCCCGAGGCCGCGGCAGCACTCGAGGAATGGACCCGCCGCGGCGGCGCCAACCCCTCCAGCATGCACCAGCGTGGGCGCCAGGCGCGCCTGGCTCTGGAGGATGCCCGCCGCGCTGTGGCCGAGCTGGTAGGCGCCGCGCCGCGCCAGGTGATCTTCACGTCTGGCGCGACCGAGTCGAACAACACCGTGATGCGCGCGATGGCCGCGGTCTCGCCACCGCGACGCCTGGTGCTGTCGGGCCTCGAGCATCACTCCATCGTCGCCACTGCCGAAGACCTGGAACGCGCCGGAACCGCCGTCACGCGCGTTCGCGTCGCTTCCGACGGCAACGTGGACGCTCGCGAACTCGCCGGCGTCACCGCGAAGTCGCCGTGCGTGGTTGCGCTCGGTTGGGCCAACGGCGAGACCGGACACGTCACCGATGTGGCCGAAGTCGTCGCGGCCTGCGCTGCGGGAACCATCCTGCTTCTCGATGCCGCGCAGGCCGCAGGACGCATTCCGGTTTCTCTCGCTCCGGGAATCGACGCGCTGGCGATGTCCGCGCACAAGTTCGGCGCGCCGCCGGGCATCGGCGCGCTGGTGCTGTCGGATCGCCTGCGCGGCCAGCTTCACCCGCTGCTCACCGGCGGTCCCCAGGAGTGGGGGCTGCGCGCCGGAACTCCCAACGTGGCAGGCGCGATGGCCACGGGAGCCGCGGCGCACGCGGCGGCGGCGTCGATGGATTGCGAGGCCGCCCGGCTGCGCGGCCTGCGCGAGCGGCTCTGGACGCTGGTGAGCCAGCCGAGCGACGACTTGCTGCGCATCACGCCGCCGGAGGGACTTCCAAACACGCTTACGCTGGCGGTGGCAGGCGCTTCGTCGGATTCGCTGATCGCGGCGCTGGACCTGGCCGGCTTCTGCGTGTCGGCAGGCTCGGCCTGTGCGGCGGGCTCTCCCGAGCCTTCGCACGTGGTCACCGCGCTCGGCATCGAGCCGCGCTATCGCAGCGGCATTCTCCGCATCAGCATGGGCTGGGCAACCGAGCCCGGCGCGGTCGACGAACTCGCAGCGGCGTTGCTGGTCGCGATCCGCCGCGCCAAGGCGGCAGCGGCGGCATGAGCGACTTCGCGTCCCAGCCTGAGCGCGGCGCGCGAGTGGTGGTCGCGATGAGCGGTGGCGTCGACAGCTCGGTGGCGGCGTCGCTGCTGGTCGAGCAGGGCTACGAGGTCGTCGGCATCTCGCTGCGCCTGGCCGAGGAACGGCCTGGCGGGGCCTCGAGCGGCTGCTGCAGCCTCGAGGATTTCCACGACGCCGGCCGTGTCGCGCAGCGGCTCGGCATTGCGCACTACGTCTTCGACATGCGCCGCGAGTTCCGCGCCTCCGTCATCGAACCGTTCGTCGCCGAGTATCTGGCAGGCCGAACGCCGAGCCCCTGTGTACTGTGCAACCGCACCGTCAAATTCGGCAGTCTTCGCCGGCGCGCGGCCGAACTCGGAGCCGACTGGATCGCCACCGGCCACTACGCGCGGCGCGGATTCGAGAACGGCCTGATGCGCCTGCGCTGCGGTCGCGACCCTGGCAAGGACCAATCCTACTTCCTGTTCGAACTCGACCAGCACGCTCTGGCGCACACGTTGTTCCCGGTGGGCGACATGACCAAGGATGCGGTGCGTGCATACGCTGCCGGCCGCGGTATCGTCACCGCCGACAAGACCGACAGCCAGGAGATCTGTTTCGTTCCCGACGGCCGCTATGCCGATTTCGTCGAGAGCCAGGTCGGCACCCGCGTCCGACCCGGCGCGTTGATCGACGCCGAGGGCAGGGTGGTGGGAGCCCACCGCGGTGTGCAACGCTTTACCATCGGCCAGCGCCGCGGCCTCGGACTCAGCCATGACCAGCCGCTCTACGTGTCTGCCATCGACGCCGGCACCGGCAACGTCACGGTCGGCGTCAGGAGCGACCTGCAGCGAGCAGGCCTCGTCGCCCGCGACGTGGTGTGGACTAGCGGCGCAGCCGAGCCCAAAGGCGCCCGCTTCCACGCGCGCATCCGCTATCGTCACCGCGGCGCGGCCGCGACACTGAGGTCGTTGGCGAATTCGCCGTGCGCCGACGAGAGCGCACGCGGCGTCGATGCCGACGATCCTCGCACCGACGCGACTCGCGCCGAAATCATCTTCGACGAACCGCAGGAGGCGGTGACGGCCGGCCAGGCGGTGGTCTTCTATCGCGGCGACGAAGTGATCGGCGGCGGCTGGATCGAGCGCGCACTGCCGCTCGCACAAGCACCGGCGCAGCAGGAGGTGACGGCGTGCGCGTAGCGCTGGCCACTCTGGGCTGCAAGGTCAACCAGTACGACAGCGCCGTCATCGACCGACTGGTGGGCGAGAAGGGCTGGAGCCGGGTGGACTTCTCGCAGCAGGCCGATGCTTACGTGGTCAACTCGTGCACCGTGACCGACCGTGCCGACGGCGATGCGCGACGGCTCGCCCGGCGCGCGCGGCGTACCAACCCGGCGGCGCGCGTCATCATGACCGGCTGCTACGCCCAGGTGAGCCCCGCGAGCGTCGCCGAACTCGACTACGTCGACTACGTCATCGGGCTGGAGCGGCTGGAGGATCTGCTGCGGGCGCTGGAAGGCGAACTCGAGACCACCACCTGCGTCTCGGATCTGCGTCGCAGCACCGGCATCGCCACGCTCGGCATCTCGACTTTTCCGGGGCGCACGCGCGCGTTCGTCAAGGTGCAGGAAGGCTGCGATCTGTTCTGCACCTTCTGCATCGTTCCGGTGGCCCGTGGGCCCAGCCGCAGCGTCGGCGTCGGCGCAGTGCTCGAGGAGATCGACAAACTGGCCGCGTCGGGCTTTCGCGAAGTGGTGCTGACCGGGGTGCACCTGGGCGGCTACGGCGCCGACCTCGTCCCAGTGTGCGACCTCGCCTCGCTGCTCGCGCGCATTGCCGACGCCAAGCCGCGCCTGCGAATCCGCATCAGTTCGGTCGACCCTCCCGAACTGAGCGAGCGTCTGCTCGACGTCGTCGCCGACGGCTCGGTATTCTGTCCGCACTTCCACGTACCCGTGCAGTCGGGCAGCGACACCGTGCTGGCGCGCATGATGCGGCGCTACACCAGCGACGAAGCAGCCGACGCCCTGGCCAGGCTCCGCCGGCGCCTGCCCGACGTCTGTATCGGCACCGACCTCGTTACCGGCTTCCCGGCCGAGAGCGAGCAGGAGTTCGAAGAGACGCTCGCGTTCGTTCGCAGGGCGGGCATTTCCTACCTGCACGTGTTTCCGTATTCGCAGCGCACCTCGACCTCGGCCGCCAAGCGCTGGCAGCCGTTGCCCGACGCCGTCGTGCACGATCGGGCGCGGCAACTACGCCAGCTCGACGGCGAGTTGCGCAGCGCCTATCACCGGCGTTTCGTCGGCCGCACGGTGGAGGTGCTGTTCGAGCACGAGCGCGACGCGACCAGCGGCCGTCTCAAGGGCTACTCTCAGCACTACCTGCCGGTTCATTGCGACGGCGGCGACGATCGGATCGGAAACATCGTCGCGGTGCGCATCGGCAGCGCCGACGGCAGGCATCTGCGCGGAGAGTTCGCGGCTACACGGGTCGCGGCGCCACGCGGCATTACTCTCGTGGAGGCCGGCGCGTGAGCGGCAGGAACCTGCAAGCCACCGCCCACGACGACCTCGGCGACTTGGAGGCCGCGCTGGACTATCGGTTCCGCGACCGCAAGCTGCTCGAACGCGCGCTGCTGCACAGCTCGGCGGCCGGAGAGCAGTCACTGCCGAGCAACCAGACGATGGAGTTCCTCGGCGATGCGGTAGTGGACCTGGCGGTCTCGGACATTCTCTTCGGAATGCATCCCGACAGTGACGAAGGCGGGCTCACCCGCATTCGCGCGGCACTGGTCAGCGCTCGCGGCCTCTCGCACATCGCGCGAAGTCTCGATCTGGGGCGGTGGCTGCGTCTGGGCCGTGGCGAGGAACGCAGCGGCGGGCGTTCCAAGGCCAAGATCCTCGCCGACAGTTACGAGGCGATCATCGCCGCGGTGTTCCTGGACGGCGGATACGAAACCGCGCGCCGCGTGGTCAAGCACACCTTCGGTGAGGATCTCGGTCGCGCCAACCCGGCCGGCTGCGACTACAAGACCGCACTTCAGGAACTCACCCAGGAACTCTATCGGACCACACCGCGCTACGCCGTCGTATCGCTGACGGGGCCCGACCACGCACGCCGCTTCGAAGTCGAGATCCGCCTCGACGGCGAGGTGATCGCCCGCGGCGAAGGACCCAATCGCAAGAGCGCCGAACAGATGGCCGCACGCATCGCCGTCGAAAGCCTGCAAGGAAACACTCCCATTGAATGAGCACGAACGCAGCGACGCTCCGTCGAGGGCCGGCTTCGTCGCCATCGCCGGCGCACCGAACGTCGGCAAGTCGACGCTGCTCAACCGTATCCTCGGCCACCCGCTGAGCATCGCCACCCCCAAACCGCAGACCACCCGCACTCGAATTCTCGGAGTGGAAACGATCGGCAATACCCAGATCGTCTTCTGCGACACGCCGGGAATCCATCACGAGAGCGGCCTGATGCACCAGCGCATGAACGCCGAAGCCCGTAGCGGCGTGCGCGAAGCCGACGTGGTCTGCTGGCTGATCGACGCGTCGCGGGGTCTGCGCCGGATCGATCGCGAAGAGGCCGCCAAACTGGTGGCCGAGAACACCATCGTCGTGATCAACAAGTGCGATGCGGTCAGGAAGTCGGCCCTGCTGCCGCTCATCCAGAGCGTTGCCGCGCTGCTGCCGGGGGCCGAGATCGTTCCACTGAGCGCGCTGCGTGGTGACGGCGTGGGCGATCTGGTCGACCTGCTGCTGGCGCGGCTGCCCGAAGGTCCGTGGTTCTTCGACGCCGATCAGGTGACCGATCAGAGCGAACGCCGGCTGGTCGCGGAGCTGGTGCGCGAGCAGCTTTTTCTGCAGCTCGAGGCCGAGCTTCCCTACCGGGTGGCGGTGCTGGTCGATGAATTCCGCGATCTGCCGGGACACACCTCGATTTCCGCGACCATCTACACCGACAGCGAGTCCACCAAACGCATCATCGTCGGCAAGGGAGGCGCGCGCATCAAGAGCGTGGGAATCGCCGCCCGCGCCGGCATCGAGAAGCTGCTCGACCGTCGCGTGTTCCTCGAACTGTTCGTCAAGGTCAAACCCGGCTGGCAAGAGGACGCGCGCTTCCTCGAGGAGATGGGTCTGTGAGCGTTTCGCCGCGACCCCGCACCGGCGCGCTCAGAGTCGCGATCGTCGGCCGCCCCAACGTCGGCAAGTCGACGCTGTTCAACCGCCTGATCCGCAAGCGCCGCGCGATCACGCTCGACACGCCCGGTATCACCCGCGACCCGATCGCCGAGCCCGTCACCTGGGACGGCATCGCGCTCGAGCTTGTCGATACGGGCGGGCTCGGCGGCGAAGCCGACATCGATCTGGCCGATCTTGTCCACCAGCACACCGTACGCGCGATCGCGGGCAGCGAACTGCTGGTGGTGCTGTTCGACGTCAGGGAGGGGCTGAGTCCGCTCGACCGCGAGACGGTCGAACTGGTCTCGCGCAGCCGCGTCCCGGCGATCTACGTTTGCAACAAGAGCGAGGGGCGCGCGGCTGAAGACGCGGCACTGGAGTTCTGCGCCCTCGGCATCGACCCGCCGATGCTGGTGTCGGCCGAGCACGGGCTCGGGATCACCGAATTGCACCTGGCGATCCTCGAGCAGGCCCGCCGCATCCTGGGCGCGAGGTCGGCCGCGGCCGCCGCTACGCGCGACGGCGAAGAGTGCCCGCCGGCGGTTGGCGACTCGCCACAGCGGGCGCTCCCCGACGCAGGCCTGGAGGGGGAGCCGGACGCGCAGCCGCCACCGTGCCGCGTGGCCATCGTCGGCCGCCCCAACGTGGGTAAGTCGTCGCTGCTGAACTGGATCGCCGGAGCCGAGTTGTCGCTAGTCGACGACAAACCCGGGACCACCCGTGACGTGGTCGACACCGAGATCGAGCACAACGACCACCGCTACCTGCTGCTCGACACCGCCGGAATGCGCCGTCCTTCGCGCGTGGAGGAGGGCGTCGAACGGATCAGCGTGCGGCGCGCGCTCGAAGCCGTGGAGCGCGCCAACCTGGTCGCGTTGCTGGTCGAGCCGAGCGAGGGCCTCACAGATCAGGATGCACGCATCGCCCGCCACGCCTGGAGCGAGGGCAGGGCGCTGGTGATCGTGATCAACAAGATCGACCTTGCCAGCCCCAAACGCCTGGCCGATGTGGAGCGCAACATTCGCGGAACCTACGCGACGCTCGGGCCGGTGGCGATCTGCCACCTGTCGGTCAAGAACAGGACCGGCCTCGAAGATCTGTTCCGCCTGCTCCAGCGCGCCCAGCGCGCCCACAACCGGCGCCTGTCCACGCCGGAGATCAACCGTATCCTTGCCGAGGCCGTCAAGCGCCGCGATCCTCCGGTACTCGGGCGTGCCCGCGTCAAGTTCTTCTACGGCACCCAGACCGGGATGCGCCCTCCGACCATCAACGTGTTCACCAACCGCGGGCAGGTGCCGGAGGATTACCAGCGCTTTCTGGAGCGCTGCTTCCGGGAGGAGCTCGAACTGGAAGGAACGCCGCTACGGCTGCACTTCGTGCGGCGCGCCTCACACGGCGACCGCGGCGAGAGCCGCGAAGGCTAGCGACGCCGCGCCAGCGCGTCCTTCACGCGCGAGAGGGTTCGCTGCAAGCCAGAGCGCGAGCGGTCGAGGTCGCGCAGCGGGGCGTGTCCGGCGATGAGCGCGCCGAGTTGCTCGATGTCTTCCTCGAGGGCCTGCTTTTCGCCCTCCGGAATCGCCTCGTCGATCTGCGCCAGCGTCAGCTGGGCATCGTGCAGAACATCGGTTACCGCCGAAGGCAGCCCCGAGGTCGCCGCCGACTGCTCTGTCGCGCTTTCGACGGGAACGGGCTGCGACGGCCACGGCCTGGCCGCCGATGGCTCGGATTCGGCGGCCAGCGCCGAGGCGGCGGTGCGGGCTGTCACCGTGACCATCTCCGAACGGCCGGTCCCGCGGTCGTGAGCGCTGGCGTGGACGATGCCGTTGAAATCGATCGCGAACGTCACGTCGATCTTTGGGGTGCCGGCCGGCGCCGGTTTCACGCCGTCGAGTTCGAAGCAACCCAGCGAATCGTTGGCACGGGCGATCGGCGATTCTCCCTGCAGCACGTGCACCCCGACGCTGGTCTGCCCGTCGACGGCCGTGGTGAAGGTCCGCGTCACTTCCGTGGGGATGGTGGTGTTGCGAGGAATCAGCACCGCGGTGTGTCCGTCGTGGGTCTCCACGCCGAGCGACAGCGAGGTCACATCAAGCAAGACCAGGCCCTTGAGTTCACCGCTCATGATGCCGGCCTGGACCGCGGCGCCGAGCGCCACCACCTCGTCGGGGTTGACGGTACGCAGCGGCTCCTTGCCGAAGAACGCGGCCACGTTGCGCTGGACGAGCGGAATCCGCGAGGATCCTCCGACCAGCAGAACGGCTTCGATGTCGCTCGGCGCCTTGCCGGCGTCCGCCAGCGCGTTCGCACAAGAAGACAGCGTACGATCGACGAGATCCGAGATCATCGCGTCGAAGAGAGCGCGGGTCAGCACCGCGCGGAAATGAATCGGGGTGCCCGCCGCCGCCGCGACGAACGGCAGGTTGATCTCGGTCGTGAGTCCACTGGACAGATCGATCTTGGCGTGCTCGGCGGCCTCGCGCAGACGTTGCAGAGTCGTGACGTCCTGCACCAGTTCGGATCCGGTCTCGCCGAGATAGCGCTTGAGCAACCAGGAAACGATCCGGGCATCGATGTCGTTGCCGCCAAGGTGAGTGTCGCCGTGGGTAGCCAGTACCTCGATGACGTCGTCGCCCACCAACAGGATGGAGATGTCGAACGTGCCGCCGCCGAAGTCGTATACCGCTACGAGTTGGTGCTGCTTCTTGTCGAGTCCGTACGCCATCGCGGCGGCGGTCGGTTCGTTGATGATCCGGCGCACTTCCAGGCCGGCCAGGCGTCCCGCTTCCTTGGTCGCCGTGCGCTGGGCGTCGTTGAAATGGGCAGGAACCGTGATCACCGCCTCTTCGACCGCTTCGCCGAGGAAAAGCTCGGCGGACTCCTTCAGGTTGCGCAGGACTTTCGCGGAAATCTGCGCGGGGGTCAGTGTAGTGCTCCCTACCTGGACCAGTGCCTCACCGTCGCAACCGGCGACGACCTCGTACGAGACCAGACGCGAATCCGACTGCACTTCGTCAAAGCCATGTCCGATGAAGCGCTTGACCGAGCAGATCGTGCCACGCGGATTCGTCACCGCCTGCCGGCGCGCCACCTGGCCGACCAACACCTCGCCATCGGGCGCGAAGGCCACTACCGACGGGGTCAGGCGCGAGCCGTCCGCGTTGACCAACACTCTCGGTTCCCTTCCGTCCCATATCGCCATCACCGAATTGGTGGTGCCGAGGTCGATGCCGAGTATCTTGCCCATCGTATCCGCTTGGAGTCCGACTCAGTGGTTCGCTTCGAGCGACATCGCGAGCAACGAAGTCGACGAGACGGCCGACACTGCCGCCCCGCGCGCCATCAGCGTGATCCGTTGCGGCCCTCGGGAAGTGCCACGATGTTCTGCACGCGTTCTTGCAGGCCGTTCTGATCGAGGTACTCGACTCCGTCGGCCGTAATGGAGCAGCTGCCGTCGTCGCCGCGGTTGATCAGGCCTCGCTCCTTCAGATACCAAAAGCTGAAGTCCAGGTGTTCACGCGGAACTCCGAGCAGACTCTCCATTTCGCCGCGGGTGACCGCCGGCCAGGTCGGGTCGTTGCGGCGCTTGGTGTAGAGAACACCCAGGATCCCGAAGCGGATCTCTTTTTCCGACTGGGCGCCGCCAGCCGCTTCCTTGGCGTCGAAAACGCGCCACTTGAGCGCCGTCTTCTGCTGATGTTGGACGTCGAACTGCGCTCGCGTCTCGGGGTCGCCGAGGATCCTGAACGCCTGCAGCACCAGCGAGAACTTCTCAGGATCACCGGTCTCGGTATTGTCGGGGTGGTAACGCTGGGCAAGTATCCGGTACACGCGCGCGATGGTGTCCTCGCGCGCCTTCGGGCTCACTTCCAGGATCTCGTAGTAATCGACGAAACTGTCGCGCGGATTCATCACATCCCCCCGGACGGAACCACCAGCCGGGCATTTGTCCCCCGTGGAGCCTATCCAGTCAAGGGCAGCAATGCAGCGAACCGCTGGTCGCCTCGCAGCGGTCCCGTACGCTTCACCCTCCCGCGTTCGTACCCCAGGCGCGCGCCTGGGGCTCAGCCGGCGTAGCGGCGCGCATAGGTGACGTAGTTGCGCGCCGACTCCTGCATCCACGCGAGTTCTGCGTCGGTGACTTCGCGGACCACTTTGGCCGGCGAGCCCATCGCCACCATCCCCGGTGGGATCTTGGTGCCGGGCGTCACCAGCGCGCCGGCGCCGACGAGTGCTCCGGCTCCCACCACCGCCCGATCCAGCACGACCGCGCCGATGCCGACCAGGGCGCCGCTCTCGATGGTACAGCCGTGCAGCACCACGCGGTGCCCCACGGTGACCTCATCGTGGAGGACGGTGGCGTAGCGATCGTGGGTGACGTGCAAGACGCTGTGATCCTGGATGTTGGTGCGCGCCCCGATGCGGATCGGGAACACGTCTGCGCGAACCACGCACTGGAACCACACCGAGGAATCCTCGCCGATCTCGACGTCACCGATCACTTCGGCGCTCGGCGCAACCCAGGCGGAAGGAGCGATGCGGGGAGATGAGTCGAGGTAGGCACGGATCATCGAAAAATTCCTGGATGAGTCTCCTCGCGTGGGACCCATCGGACGGGCCGCGGACCGGCGCGCTTCTGCGCACAGGCCCCCCGGGCAGGGCGCGAAAGGCTTCTTGCAACGTACGGGGTCGGTCGCTAGAAGACAACATGGAACACCCGGAGAATCTACGCGAGGCCCTGACTTTCGACGACGTTCTGCTCGTCCCCGGCGCCTCCTCGGTCATGCCTGCCCAGGCCGACGTGTCGACGCGCCTGACGCGGCGGATCCATCTGAACATTCCGCTTCTGAGCGCCGCGATGGACACGGTTACCGAGTCCCGCATGGCGATTTCGATGGCGCGGGTCGGCGGCATCGGGTTCATCCACCGCAACCTGGACGTCGAGGCCCAGGCCGACGAAGTGGCGCGCGTCAAGAAAAGCGAGAGCTGGATGGTGCGAGACCCCGTCACGGTGGAACCGCAGACCTCGCTGTCCACCGCGCTCGACATCATGTCGCGTCACGGCATCTCGGGCCTGCCGGTGTGCAAGGGGGACAAACTGATCGGTATCCTGACCAACCGCGACGTGCGTTTCGAGCGCAACCTGTCGCGGCCGGTCTCCGAACTGATGACCAGCGAGCGTCTGGTGACAACCAGCGCTGGCATCAGCATGGAAGAAGCCACGGCGCTGCTACACCGCAACCGCATCGAGAAGCTGCTGGTGGTCGACGATAGCGGCCGGCTCCAGGGGCTCATCACGGTAAAGGACATCCAGAAGGCCATCGAATATCCGAGCGCTTCGAAGGACGGACTCGGACGCCTGCTGGTAGGCGCCGCCGTCGGCGTGGGTCCCGACAGTATGGACCGCGTCGCGGCGCTGGTGGAGGCCGGCGTTGACGTGGTCGCCGTCGATACCGCGCACGGACATTCGCAGAACGTTCTCGACACCGTAACCGCGATCAAGAAGACATACCCCCTGCTGGAAGTAATTGGCGGCAACGTCGCTACGCACGAGGGGGCGAAGGCGCTGATCGACGCGGGAGTCGATGGCGTAAAGGTCGGCATGGGCGTCGGGTCGATCTGCACCACACGCATCATCTCCGGGGTGGGAATTCCGCAACTCACGGCGCTGTTCGATACGCGCCGAGCGACCGACGATGCCGGAGTCCCGATCGTCGCCGACGGCGGTATCCGCTTCAGCGGTGACATCACCAAAGCGCTCGCCGCCGGAGCTTCCACGGTCATGATCGGCAGCCTGCTGGCGGGTGCCGAAGAGAGCCCCGGCGAGATGGTGCTCTACCAGGGTCGTACCTACAAAGTGTACCGCGGCATGGGGTCGCTCGAGGCGATGCGCGGCGGCAAGAGCAAGGATCGGTATGCCCAGCAGAACATCGACGACATCAAGCTGGTTCCCGAAGGAGTCGAAGGACGGGTGCCGTACAAGGGCGCGTCTGCCTCGCTCATCCATCAACTGGTCGGAGGGCTGAAGGCCGGCATGGGCTACATCGGGGCCGGCGACCTCGGCGAACTGCGGCGCCGGGCCCGCTTCATGAAGGTATCGCTGGCAGGGCTCAGCGAGAGTCACGTCCACGACGTGACCATGACGAAGGAGCCGCCCAATTATCAACGTGAGTAGGTCGATGGCGACGGTTCTGATCCTCGACTTCGGGAGCCAGTACACCCAGCTCATCGCGCGCCGCGTGCGCGAGGCCAAAGTGTACTGCGAGATCCATCCGTTCAGCGTGGCGGAGGACGAGATCCGCGCAATGGCGCCCGCCGCCATCATCCTGTCGGGCGGACCTTCGAGCGTGTACGACGAGGGCGCGCCATCGCCTGCGCCGGTGATCTATCAGTTGGGCGTACCGATCCTCGGCATCTGTTACGGGATGGGAATCCTCGCCGTGGCCGGCGGCGGCGTCGTCGCGCGTGCCGACCATCGTGAGTACGGGCACGCAGAACTCGAGGTCGAGATCAACGATGACCTGTTCGCCGGCTTCGCCCGCGGCGAATCCAGCACTGTGTGGATGAGCCACGCCGATCGTCTCGAGGAACTCCCTCCGGGATGGGAAGTGATCGCGCGCAGCACCAACTCGCCGCTGGCCGCGCTGCGCAACGAGGCCGCGCGCCAGTGGGCGGTGCAGTTCCATCCCGAGGTCGTGCACAGCCCCCGTGGGCGCGAGATTCTCGCCAACTTCCTGTTCCGCATCTGCGGCCTGACCGCGGACTGGGACATGGAAAGCTACGTCGAGACGGCAGTGCGCCGCATCCGCGAAAGGGTCGGCGACGCCCAGGTGGTGTGCGGCATCAGCGGTGGCGTCGACTCTTCGGTGACCGCTGCACTGATCGAGAAAGCGGTCCCCGGTCAGCTCACTTGCGTGTTCGTCGACAACGGCTTGCTGCGAAAAGACGAGGCGGCCCAGGTGTGCCGGATGCTCGAGCCACACTTCGGCAAGGATTTCGTGTTCGTCGATGCATCGCGGCGCTTCCTCGACGCTTTGGCCGGCGTCGAAGACCCCGAGCGCAAGCGCAAGATCATCGGCCGCGTGTTCATCGAGGTGTTCGAGGAAGAGGCTCTGAAGCCGCGCCCAGGCCGCGCGGCCGCCAGTTTCCTCGGCCAGGGCACGCTCTACCCCGATGTCATCGAATCGGTATCGGTCAACGGCCCCTCGGCCACCATCAAGAGCCATCACAACGTCGGCGGCCTGCCCGAGTTGATGAACCTGGGGCTGGTCGAGCCGCTGCGCGAACTGTTCAAGGACGAGGTACGCGCGGCCGGCGCGGTGCTGGGTCTGCCGGCCGACCTGCTGGGACGCCATCCGTTTCCGGGGCCCGGTCTGGCAGTGCGACTGCTCGGACCCATCGACGAGCCCTCACTGGCACTCCTTCGTGAGGCGGACGCGATATTCATCGACGAGATCCGCCATGCAGGTCTCTACGACGAAATCTGGCAGGCATTCGCAGTGCTGCTGCCGGTGCGAACGGTGGGCGTGCAGGGCGACGGCCGCACTTACGATCAGGTTGTCGCCCTGCGCGCGATCGTCAGCGAAGACGGGATGACCGCCGACTGGTACCGGTTTCCGCCGCAGGTACTGGCCCGCAGCGCTTCGCGCATCGCCAACGAAGTGGCCGGCGTCAACCGTGTGGTCTACGACATCTCGACCAAGCCGCCCGCAACCGTGGAGTGGGAGTAGGGGATTTGAGCTTCGTCCACCTTCATCTACACACCCAGTACAGCCTCCTCGACGGCGCCAACAAGATTTCGGACCTGATGCCCCGGCTGCAGAAGCTGGGACTGACGTCCGTGGCGATGACCGACCACGGCAACATGTTCGGCACCGTGGACTTCTACAAGTCGGCCAAAGCCGCGGGCGTCAAGCCGATCATCGGCTGCGAAGTGTACGTGGCGCCGCGCAGCCGCCTGGAACGCGGCGCCGTGGCCAGCGCCGACTTCGAACGCGCCGGCAACAATCACCTCATCCTGCTGGCGAGCAACGAAATCGGCTACAAGAACCTCTCGCGGCTGGTGTCGCAGAGCTACAAAGACGGCTTCTACTACAAGCCGCGCATCGACAAGGAACTGCTGCGCGAGTGGAATGAGGGATTGCTGTGCCTGTCGGGCTGCCTGGCCGGCGAAGTGGCCACCGCGATCACCGCCGATCGCCTCGAACGCGCCCGCGAGGTCATCGAGGAATACGCCTCCCTGTTCGGCGACCGTTACTACCTGGAGATCCAGGATAACCATCTGCCTGAGCAGAAGGCCGTCAACGAAGTCCTGATCCCGTGGTCACGCGAGATCGGCATACCGCTGGTGGCCACCAACGACTGCCACTACCTCGACCACGACGACCATCGCGCCCACGAGGTGCTGCTGTGCGTACAGACCGGCAAGCGCCTGGTCGACGACGATCGCTGGCGCTTCGGAACCGACCAGCTCTTCGTCAAGGGCTACGACGAGATGCTCGCGGCGTTCCCCAACGCTCGCGAGGCAGTCGAGGAGACCGCCGAGCTGGCTGCGCGCTGCAACGTCGAACTCGAGTTCGGCCGCAACAAGTTTCCAGTCTACCACGTACCGCCGGGCCGCAGCCTCGACGAGGTCTTCGCAGCCGAAGCACGCAAGGGCATGAACGAACGCTTCGCCGCGTGGCGCAGCGCAGGCGTCACGGTAGAGGAGACGAAGTATCGCGAGCGCCTCGAATCCGAGATCGCGATGATCCAGCAGACCCAGTTCGCCGGTTACTTCCTGATCGTCGGCGACTTCATCAACTGGGCGAAAGGGCAGGGGATCCCGGTCGGCCCGGGCCGAGGCTCGGCCGCCGGCAGCCTGGTCTCGTACGCGATGCGCATCACCGACCTGGACCCGATTCCGTACAATCTGCTGTTCGAGCGCTTCATCAACCCCGAGCGCGTCTCGATGCCCGACATAGACGTCGACTTCTGCTACGAGCGCCGCGACGAAGTCCTCGAGTACGTCCGCAACAAGTACGGCGAGGACAAGGTCGCGCACATCATCACGTTCGGGACGCTGAAGGGGAAAGCGGCACTTCGTGACGTGGGTCGCGTTCTCGATTTCAGCTTCGGAGAGACCGACCGCATATGTAAGCTCTACCCGGCAGCCAAGCAGGGGCGCGACTTTCCGCTGACCGCCGCGCTCGAAATGGAGCCACGGCTGCGCGAAGTGCGCGACTCGGGAGACCGCGAAGCCAAGCTCTTCGAGTACGCGCTCAAACTCGAGGGTCTGGCGCGCCACGTTTCCAAGCACGCGGCCGGCATCGTGATCTCGGACCGGCCGCTGGTCGAAGACGTACCGCTGTTCGTCGACAAGGACGGCACCGTCATCACCCAGTTCTGCGGACCCGACATCGAAGCCATCGGGCTGATCAAGTTCGATTTCCTGGGTCTGAAGACACTGACTCTGATCGCCGACGCCGTACGTCGCGTCCACGAGAGCACCGGCAAGCGCGTGGACATCACGACGATCCCGCTCGACGATCCGGCCCCGTACCGGCTGATGACACGCGGCGACACGGTCGGACTCTTTCAGCTCGAAAGCGGCGGCATGCGCAAGATGCTGACCCGTATGAGACCGTCGTGCTTCGAGGATCTGATCGCGGCGCTGGCACTGTACCGTCCCGGCCCTCTCGATAGCGGCATGGTCGAGGAGTACATCCAGCGCAAGAACGGTCGGGTGCCGGTCAAGTACCCCGACCCGGCGCTCGAAGCGGTGCTGCGCGAAACCTGGGGCGTCATCGTCTACCAGGAACAGGTGATGCAGATCGCCCAGATCTACGCCGGCTACTCGCTCGGGCAGGCCGACTCTCTGCGCCGCGTGATGGGCAAGAAAAAGATCGAAGGGATGAAGAAGGAGAAAGAGAGTTTCCTGGCGCGGGCTGCCGCTCTCGGGCGCGACCCCGCCCAAGCCACCGCGATTTTCGAACAGATGGAGACCTTCGGCGCCTACGGCTTCAACAAGTCGCACTCCGCAGCCTATGCGCTGGTCACTTACCAGACCGCGTGGCTGAAGGCGCATCATCCGATGGAATTCGTGGCTGCACTGTTGACGCTGGAGATGGACTCGACCGAGAGCACATACAAGAACCTCGCCGACGCTCGCGAACACGGGATTCACGTGTTGCCTCCCGACGTGAACTACAGCCGCGCCGATTTCACCGTGCGTCCCGAAGGCATCCGCTTCGGTCTGCGCGCCGTAAAAGGAGTCGGCCAGAAGGCCATCGAACTGATCACCGAAGCGCGTGAGAGCGGGCCGTTCCTGACCCTGGGCGATTTTTGCCTGCGCGCGACCGGCTCGCAGATGACCAAGCGAATACTCGAGGGTCTGATCAAGGCGGGCGCTCTGGCCAGCATCGAGGTTTCGCGCGCCCGTCTGTTGGCAGGCCTGGATGCGGCGATCAGTTGGGCCGAGCGGGTGCGCGACGACCAGGACGCCGGGCAGATGGGACTCTTCGGCGGCCGCGGCAACACCACCCAGCCCGAGCCGGCACTGCCGGCGGTGCCCGAGCTCGACCCGACCGAAACCTTGTACGCCGAACACGAAACGGTAGGCTTTTTCATTTCCGGCCATCCGCTCGACCGTTACCCTTACGACTTCGACCTGCTGCGAGTCACCGGAACGCCGGATCTCGGTGCCGCGCGCGACGGTAGTCCGATTCGCGCGGCCGGCGTCACCAACACCGTCAAGCGCAAAAACAGCAAGAAGGGCGAGCGCTACGCGACCTTCAACCTCGAAGACCGCGACGGCGTGATCGACGTCATCGCCTGGCCGGACTGCTACCGCCGCTGCGAGAGCGCGATCATCGGACGTGAACCGGTGCTGGTAATGGGGAGGATCGAGTTCGGCGAAGCGATAGGCGGAGGAGGCCCGGACGTCGGCGGCGACGAAGAGGGCGGCCCCGATTTCTCCCGCAAGGCCCAGATCATCGCCGAGGAGATCATTCCGATGCCCGAAGCGCGGCGGCGGGCTGCGCAGTCGATCCGACTCCGCGTCGACTCGAGCGGCGCGGGCCCGAGCACCATCGCAGAGTTGAAATCAGCCATCGAGAAGAATCCGGGGTCGTGCCGGTCCTTCCTCAGCATCGTGCGAACCGGAGTGACCGAGACTTTGATCGAACTTCCACCCGAGCTGAGCGTCAACCCGAGCGATGCGTTCCTGCAGACCGCCGAAGCGCTGCTCGGCGCCGGCTGCATAACGCTGACAGGCGGAATTGCCGACCCGCCGCCCAAGGAGAATCGGTGGAGCTGAGATCCGAACGGGAGAAGGCGGTGCTGGTCTGGGCCGGCCAGGATGGCGCCCATGCCGAAGAGTCCCTGGAGGAGCTCGCGCTGCTGGCCGATACGGCCTCGATCGACGTCGTGGCTCGCATGCGCCAGGAACTCAAGCGTGTTTCGTCGGCAACCCGCATCGGCAAGGGAAAGGTCGACGAACTCACCGCGCTGGTGAAGGAGCAGGGACTCGACGTCGTCATTTTCGACGACCCGCTGAGCCCGGCCCAGCGGCGCAACCTCGAAAGAGCACTAGACACCAAGGTCATCGACCGCAGCCAGCTGATCCTGGACATCTTCGCGCTGCGCGCGCAGACGCGCGCCGGCAAGCTTCAGGTCGAGCTGGCACAGCTCCAGTATCTGCTGCCGCGTCTGACGCGGGCGTGGACACATCTGTCGCGCATACGTGGAGGCGTCGGCACACGCGGCCCCGGCGAAACACAACTCGAAAGCGATCGGCGCCAGGTCCGTACCAAGATCGAGAGGCTGCGCGAGCGCCTGGCCGAAGTGGATCGCACGCGACGGCTCAACCGGCGCGAGCGCGAGGCGGTGCCGTATCCGACCATCTCCCTGGTGGGATACACCAACGCCGGAAAGTCATCGTTGATGAACAGGCTCACCGAAGCCGGCGTTTACGTCGCCGATCAACTCTTCGCGACGCTGGACACCACCACGCGGCGCCTGGATCTGCCGTCGGGACGCATCGTCATGCTGGTCGACACCGTCGGTTTCGTCTCCAAGCTGCCGCACGAACTGGTCGAGGCCTTCAAAGGAACGCTGGAGCAGGTGATCGAGGCGGACCTCATCGTCCATGTGATCGACGCCGCCAGTGTCGATCGCGAAGGCCGCAGCGCAGTTGTCGAATCCATCCTCGAAGAACTCGGCGCCGACTCGCGCCCGCGCCTGGACGTCTACAACAAGAGCGATCTGGTAGGAGCCGTGGCGGCGCCGCCGGGCGCGCTGGCGGTCTCGGCTCGTACCGGCGAGGGCTGCGAGCGGCTGCTCGAAGCTTTCGACAGCGCGTTCGCTCCGGTGGAGGAAAAGCTGCTGATCCGCATCCCGCACCACGACGGCAAGACCAGAGCTTGGCTGCACCAGCACGCCCGTGTAGTAGAGGAAACCGAAGACGAGAAGGGGACCCACATCGTCGCGTGGCTGACGCCCAAGACCGCGGGCCAGCTCACGCGAATGATCCAAGCCGAAGGGTACGACCTCCGTCACGCGTGACCGCCGGTGATACTGAACATTCCCAACGCCCTCACGTTGGCGCGCATCCTGGCAGTGCCGCTGTTCCTGTCGCTGCTGGTTGAAGGCGAGTACAATCTGGCTCTGGTCGTCTTCATCGCAGCCGGTATCACCGACGCCGTCGACGGCATGATCGCCCGCCTGTGGGACATGCGCACCGAGCTCGGCGCCCACATGGACCCGCTCGCGGACAAGCTCCTCGTCGTCAGCTCCTTCATCGCGCTGGCCATCGAGGGAGTCGTACCGCGCCCGTTGATGATCATCGTGATAACACGCGACGTGGTGATCCTCGGCGGATTCCTGCTGACGGCGGCGCTGGTCGGCCGCTCGATGGAAATGGCCCCTTCGATCTGGGGCAAGCTCACCACCTTCACTCAGTTGCTGTCAGTGACGCTGGTGCTGGTCGACATCGCCAGGTGGTGGGATGTCCCGACGCCGGCACTGAACGTGATCTTCGTCGCGACCGGCGCCGTCAGCTTCGTCTCGGGCAGCCACTACGTGGTGCGCGGACTCAAGTGGTATCAGTCGGCCGAGCCCGGGCCGGGGTGACGGGACACGAGTCCCGACAGGCGAACCCGTGGGCTGCGCCCGTGACGAGGCGACTTTTCCGGCACGTCGAAACGAACCTCGGCGACCGTACCCATGCGCAGAAAAGGGGCGTGCCCGCGTTGAAGCGGGCACGCCCCTCGCGTGATCGGTCTTCTCGCGCTACTGAAGTCCGCGCGTCACGCCTCACGCCGCGCAGGCCGAATAGGCGAGCGGTTCAGGGTAGACCCGGCTCGGTCGCACAGTCGACAACCGTAGCCGTGCAGCTCGTGCTGAGACTGTACGCTCCGTAGGTCGCGTCAGCGCCGCTGCTGACCGTGCCAACGACCGGCTTCAGCGGGAAATTCGCCTCAATGACGCCGGGAACGCCGTCACAGATGAAGGTGGCGCCGATCTCGACGCTGGTGCCGTCCACGACTGTGACCGCGGAGCCGGTCACGGTGCCGTAAGCGCAGGCGCGTCCGTTGAGCCTCGCCACCCTCTTGTTCGTGGTCGGGAGCTTGGCGGCCATGAAGCGGAAGAACCCCAGGTCACCGGACAGGTCGCAAGTAGCGCCGGCGAACTGCAGACACAGATCCGCCGCCGAAGCCGGCGCGGCCACCAACAATCCGCTTCCGAGAACTACCGTTGCTAACATCAATCCGATCTTTTTCATGTCTTTCCCCCCGATCTCGGGTGCCGTGGCAAGACGAGGTCCGGCGTTCTCGCCTGCTGTTGCGTCAATGCTCTTGCGCCGGAGGCTGATACCAAGTCGTCGAGAATCGCGTGAAGAACTCCTTCATAGCTGAGGAATCGGATACGGAGCGTAGCCCCGAGTAAGCCCGACTGTCAACGCTCCTCGGGTCAAGAGGACGAGGCGATCCTCGGGGCGTTCTGCTGAAAGCGGCACGTGTCAATCACCATGCGGCGCGACGTTACGAGGCTCGCGCTCAACGTGGTCTTCTCGAGTTTTTTCCCCGCAGGTCTGATGTCGTGGCCATACGAAGGCTGGGTTCCTCGCGGTCGGGTCAGCGCGACAAGAGGACTTCTTCAAAGCCGGCCTCGCACGGCGGTCCGTCGGCGTGAAAGTAGCGAACGTTGCCGTCGCGCGCGACGAAGATCACCGACGATGATCGGGTGCCGTAGATCGGAGTGTGCACGCAGATCCGCGACAGCGGGCTGCTGTCGCCGGTATCGGCGCTTCCCTTGTGATCACCGAGGACGATTGCGAAGGCAGCGATCAGCGTCTCCGGTCCCTCCTCGGCAGCGACGCGAGGCCCGAGCCCGGCGAACGCAGCGGTGGCTCCGGCCAGACGCGGGCAGCGGGGATCGTTGACATCGAGGTTGGTGAGTACCGAGAGCCCTTCGCCGAGTTCGGTGACGCGCACACCGCCGCCGTTGTCGACGACCACGGCGCGGCCAGGCTCGGCTACGAAGAGGTTGAAGCCGCCGTAACGCGCAGCCTCTCGGGTATCCAGAGTCTTCAGTACGCAGTCGATCGACGGGGCGTCCAGCGCGTCCAGACACAGCAGGCCGCGGGAGAGTTCGCCGGGGCCCGACCCTGGTCGATCCGCGTCAGGCCTGCGGTTGAGCAGACCGACGACGCGACCGACTCCGTCGACGCGAGCCCCGAGCCAGGTTCCACCGGCTTGCACGTCGAGACCCGCTACCACGCAAGGTCGGTCCGGCAGCGGCGCCGGCGCGAGCGCCGGGCGCCCGAAGAACTCGTCGCGATTGGCCGCGACGACGAGCGGGTAGGCGGCCGAGACCCGGTTATAGACGGCCAGCGTGCACACGGGCCGACCTTAGCGAAGTCGTTCTGCGGTGTGGAACGCCGCACCACCGTGCACGCGGTCGAGATTTTTCTTTTCCCCAGGCGGCATGTTAGCGTCCGCGCAGCTTTTTTCGCCACATTTGGAGAATCCCATTGGTCGAAGTCGACGCCGCATACTCTTCCATCGACGAAGTCCGCAGCCGCCTGGCCGACCAGCGCTACATCTGCGACAACAACATCGCCACCGTAGTGTACCTGGCCACACGCCTGGGCAAGCCGCTGCTGGTCGAAGGGCCCGCCGGCGTAGGCAAGACCGAGCTTGCCAAGGTCATTGCCGGCAGCCTCGGGGCCGAGTTGATCCGCATGCAGTGCTACGAAGGAATCGACGAAGCCAAGGCCCTGTACGAATGGGAGTACGCCAAACAGTTGCTGTACACCCAGATCCTCAAAGAGAAGATCAGCGAAGTGACCGCCGGCGCGGCAACGCTGGCCGATGCGGTCGACCGCATCACCTCCCAGGACGACGTGTTCTTCTCGAAGCGCTTCATCCTGCCACGGCCGCTGCTGCAGGCGATCCAGTCGGAGCAGCGCAGCGTGCTGCTGATCGACGAGATCGACAAGGCCGACGCCGAATTCGAAGCCTTCCTGCTCGAAATTCTCAGCGACTTCCAGGTGACGGTGCCTGAGATCGGAACGATCGAGGCGCGGCACATCCCGATCGTGGTGCTGACCAGCAACAACGCCCGCGAGATGTCCGACGCACTCAAGCGCCGCTGCCTGCACCTCTACATCGACTTCCCGAGCCCCGAACTCGAACTAGAGATAATCCGTCTCAAAGTCCCCGAGGCCGAGGCTTCGCTTGCCGCCGACATAACCGCGCTGCTCGCCGCGCTCCGCAAGCTCGACCTCAAGAAGCAGCCGAGCATTTCCGAGACGCTCGACTGGGCCAAGGCGCTGGTGATCATGAACGCCCGCAGCATCGGCGATGCGATCGTCAAGGACACGCTTTCGACGATCGCCAAGTACGAAGGCGATCTGCGCAAGGCCGAGAAGGAACTGGCCGGGTTCATCGACAAGAAGAAGTCGGCGGAGAAAGCCAAGGAAGCGGCCGCTGCTGCGGCGACGCCGGTTGAGACCAAGGACCTGCTCCACTAGACCGTAGCGGCGGGAAAGGAAAGGCACGTGCAAGACCGCATCGTCGAGTTCGCCGGACTGCTGCGCCGAAGCGGCGTGCGCGTATCGACGGCAGAGACCCTCGACGCCCTTCGCGCCGTGCACCTGTCGGGGCTTTCCGACCGCGGCTTCTTCAAGAGTGCGCTGCGCGCGTCGATGGTCAAGCGCACCACCGACCTGCCTGTCTACGAGGAACTCTTCGACCTGTTCTTCTCGGGTGTGGGCGATCTGGTGCGAGCCAACGCGCCAGTGCCGAGCGCCGACGCCAGCAGCGGCGAACTGACGGAAGACGAGCTGCGCGCGCTGCTCGAACGTCTGGCCGAGTTGCTGCGCAGCGGCGACCTCGAACTCTCGGATCTCGCCGAGGCGCTGGCCATGCAGGACGCCGGCGAACTCGAACGAATCCTTCGCGAACTGATGGAGAGCGGCAAGCTGCCCCGCACCGAGACCAACTACGTCCCGCCCGGCGCGAGCAAGCAGATGCTGGATATGCTCGGCGCGGCCGACGTGGCCGGAGAGTTCCAGCGCATCCTCGACCTGGCCCGCGAGCAAGGTGCCGATGACGCGGAAATCGACAGGCTCAGGCGCTATCTGGAGAAGCGCACCAAGGCGCTCGCCGAGATGCTCAAGGGTCTGCTACGCCTGGACAGGGAACAGGAGCACCGCGCCGAGGAACGGCAAAAGGATCGCGAGCGGCTGCTCGACAAGAGTTTCTATTATCTGTCGCCAACCGAGATCAAGTTGATGCGCGAGGCGGTGGCGGCGCTGGCCCGCAAACTCAAGAACGCGATGGCGGTGCGCAACAGGCACGCCAAGCGCGGCCGCCTCGACGTCAAGGAGACCATCCGGCGTTCGATGGAATTCGGGGGCGTCCCGTTCCGCATCCGATTCGAGGACAAGCGCCGCGAGAGGCCCCAGGTAATCGTCATGTGCGACGTTTCGGATTCGGTCCGCAACGTCTCACGCTTCATGCTCCAGTTCGTTCACTCTCTCCAGGACCTGTACTCGCGAGTGCGCTCGTACGTCTTCGTCGCCGACATCGCCGAAGTGACCAGGCTCTTCAAGGACAACGACATCCAGAGCGCCATCCACAAAGCCATCAACGGTGACGTGGTGAACGTCTATGCGCATTCGGATTTCGGCAAGGCCTTCACGCAGTTCCAGCGCAATCACATCGAGGCCGTGGACAGCCGCACCACCGTGATCATCCTCGGCGACGCCCGCAACAACTACAACGCCGCTCAGGAATGGACTCTGCGCGACCTGCGTGAACGGGCCAAACAGGTGATCTGGCTGAACCCCGAAAACCGCTCCACCTGGGGTTTCGGCGACAGCGAAATGAACGTCTACGGCAAGCACTGCGACTTCGTCGAGGAGTGTCGCAACCTGCGCCAACTCTACAAAGTGGTCGACATTCTGATCGCCGGCTGAGGCCTCCGCCGCAGGTTGGCGAGCCGACGCAGGGAGGCGCGGCACAAACCCCCGCGACCGCGCATCTCGAGGTTGACCGTCCCGATGCCGCGGGCCACAATCGCGCCGTGGTTGAACACGGCGAAGACTTGGTGCGGATGACCGTTGGCGGCGTGACGCTCGACCCGCTGACGAAGACTCCGATCGTCGTGCTGAAGGACGAGAAGGACGAAGTGACGCTGCCGATCTGGATCGGGCTGCTCGAGGCGACTTCGATGGCCACCGAGATCGAAGGCGTCAAGATGGCACGCCCGATGACTCACGACCTGCTCAAACAGATCGTCGAAGAGCTCGGTGCGACGGTCGAGCGAATCATCGTCACCGACCTGCGCGACAATACCTTCTACGCGTCGATCGACATCGCGATCGCCGGACGCAGACACACCCTGGACTCGCGGCCCAGCGATGCGATTTCGCTGGCGCTTCGCAGTCACTGCCCGATCTTCGTCGCCCGCGCGGTCATCGAGGCCTCCAAGGCCAACGACGCGGAGGCCGAGGAGGCCCGCGAGGCGCAACTCGAAGCCGAGGGCACCGACCCCGAAACCGCCGTTACCCAGGATCTTTCCGAGGTGGCTCCTGAGGAATGGGGAGAGATTCTCGAAAAGCTCGACCCGAGCGACTTCAAGTACAAGATGTAGACAGGCCGCCAAGCGGGCGCTTGGCTTTGCGCCCAGAGCCCTCTAAACACGCGACTCATGGCCACCCGCGAAAAGTTCAAACGCCGCGACCTCGAAGAAGAGCTCAAGGCGCCCGATCCGTTCTTCGAGGCGATCGCCGAAGCCCGCGCGTACTTTGAAGATAACCGTACCCTGGTAGTGGCCGCGGCCGGCGGCGTACTGGCCGTGGCAGCGCTGCTCTTCGGCGCCAGCAGCTACTATTCCTCGACGCGCAATGCGGCTGCCACCGACTTCGCCAGTGCGGTGGCCAACCTCGAGTTCGACTCTCCGACCGCCGCCGAGGCCAGCCTGACGAGCCTCGGCGCGCGCTCGAATACCGGCCCCTACCAGGCCCTGGGCGCGCTGTACGAGGCCAATATGGCGGCGGAGTCCGGACGCTACGAAGAGGCGATCCTGGGCTACGATCGATATCTCGAGTCGGCGACGACCCCGTACCTGAAGCAGGTGGCGCTGATGGGCAAGGGCTATGCACTCGAGCGGGCCGACAAGCAGGCCGACGC
>JACRCR010000141.1 GCA_016218925.1 Deltaproteobacteria bacterium
AGCAATCGCGCAGCATAATCTCCAGGCCTATGCTGCTTCCGTGGCGACCTCAGAACACGGCTGGAAGCCTGCCGCGGCGGGAGACGACGTGGAGGGTCTGCGAGAGCTTCTGGAACATGCCGAGCGTGCTCTCGATCGCCGGTGAGAATCTCCTGGTAGACGAGCGTGCTCTCGATCGCCGCGTCTACTTGTTCGGCTCGCGTGCACGCGGCGACGCGCGTGACGACTCCGACGTCGATCTGGCTTTCGTGCGCGGATCTTCTCCGGCCGCCTGGCCGGAATTCGTCAACGCCGCACGGGAACAAGCTCCCATCCTGCTGGACCTCGAACTCGTCGACTCATCGTGTGCGGTACCCGAGCTTCGCGAGCGTATCGTGAGGGAAGGCAGGCTGCTTCGTGGCTGATAACCCACGTTCCTTCACGTGCGTGAACGGCCGGCGGGCTGTGGCGCACGGCGCCCGAAGGCCTGCCCCGTAGTGCTCGCGCGCAGGGGTCGTGCGGTTTGCGCTCGGCAGCGCCACTCGTGTACACGCCCGTTGATGATGCGCAGGGATGGACGCAGGCCTCCGGCGGTATTCGCGCTGCTGCTGATGGCGGCCGTGGCGGGCTGCTATCGCCCTGACGAGCGCGCGGGTCCGCGGATCGCGCCGCAGCTGGTCGCCGTCGAGAATGGGCGCCTGCCCGCCGTCGCGGGAATGAAACTGCACGTGTTCAACACCGGAATGAACCGCGTCTCTTCACTTCTGGTGGGGTCTCCGGCGCCCTGGCGACCCGCCCCCGCGTTCGTCATCGAGCGACCCGGCCGTGAACTGGTGGTGTTCGACTGTGGCGTAGGAACGGAAATCGCGCGTGAGTCCGAGGGCGCGCTCAATCCCCTGACCCGGCTGCTCTTCAAGACGCGCTCGCTTCCCGGCAAGGATCTGCCAGCACAGATGCGCGAGGCGGGTCTGCCGCCTGAGCGGGTGTCGCACGTGATTCTCTCGCACCAGCACTTCGATCACGTGGGCAGCGCCGAGGGGTTCGCCAGCGCATCCTTCATCGCCGGTCCGCAGGCGCGCGAGAGTTCGCGGTCGCGGATCAACGGCTTCGAGCCCGCTCACACCGACTGGATCAGCGACGCAGCCTGGTTCGAGGTGGACTTCAGCAAGGGCGAGCCTTACGCGACGTTCGATCGGACCATCGACCTGTTCGGCGACCGAAGCGTGGTGCTGATCAAGGGCGGCGGTCACACGCCGGACGGCCTCGGTGCGCTGCTGGCACTTGCGAACGGACCGGTACTGCTGGCGGCCGATCTGGCGGTTCACTTCGACTGGCTGCGCGGCGACGACGTGCAGCGCATCGTATCCGACGGCGATCGCGCGGCAGAGGTGCGGAACCGAATCCGCGAGTTCATGAGGCTGGTTCCGGCGGCAGTGGTGATGCCCGGGCACGACCTCTCGCAGGTTCCCGCCGGCCGCGACGACATCGTTCGTCACCACCCGGAGCTTTTCCTGCCGCAGGCGTGGCCGATCGATTCCGAGTAGCACGCCGCCGTGCGAAGGCGCCCGCGGCGGCTCGGTCACGCCAATCTCGTCGGTTGTGGCAACCTCTACGTCCCCGAACGATCACGCGAGTCGCGCCAGCAACGCTGGCAACTCTGCCAACTCGGCGACGCGAAGCGGCGAGACCGCCGCCACCGGCCCGATGCCGACGAAGCGCAGGCCTGCCGCCTGCGCACACTCGGCGTCGGTGGCCTGATCGCCGACGAATATCGCCTCGTCGGCACGAAGCGAGAAGTGCTCGAGGCAGTGCAGCAGCATGTCCGGGTGGGGCTTGGGCCTGGGCACGTCGAGAACCCCCACAGCCAGATCGAAGTAGGTCTCGAGCTGGAAGTGCCCGAGGACACCGTGGGTCGTCTGACCGCGGTTGGTCGCCATCGCCATCGCGTAGCCCGACCGCAACTCGGCAAGTACCGACCGCAGCAGCGGCTTCGGCGACATCAACCGGTAGAACGGCCCGTAGTCGAGCTCCTTCGCGGTCGCCTGCATGCGCGCCAGCAGCTCGGGCCGGTCGCCGTAGTACTTCACGAAGAGCTGGGCCGAGGCCAGCGCGTGGCAGGCAACCTGCTCGGCGCCGAGCATCGGGGGCTCACCGCAACGGCGCAGCACTTCGTTGTAGAAGGCGATGTTGGCGTCTTCGGAGTCGAAGAGCACCCCGTCACAGTCCATGACAACGAGACGAATCGGCATGTGGCAATCGGAAGATCGGGCGGCGCGCGGTCAGTCCACGCTCGCCAGTAGCAGAGCGAGCCGTCGTTTCCACAGCGCGCGGGCCGACTCGCGCTCATCCGCAGAGATCGCCGGCTCGAAGACGCGCTCGCTATTCCACTGCGCGGCGTGTTCGCCGGGCCAGAAGCCCACGCCGATGCCGGCAAGTCGCGCCGCGCCGAGCGCCGCGCCGTCGCTGATCAGCGAGCGCTCTACCGGGACTCCGAGCAAATCGGCTTGGCACTGCAACAGAAAATCGTTGCGGCTGGCGCCGCCATCCGCGCGCAGCGAAGGGGCCATGGTGACGCCCTCGCTCAGACTTTCGGCTACGTCGGCAACGCGCTGGGCCACCCCTTCGAGCACGGCACGCGCTACGTGCGCGCGCGTCGAGCCGCGCGACAGACCGCCGATCATTGCGCGCGCCTCGGCCTGCATCACCGGTGTGCCCAGGCCGGCAAAGGCCGGCACCGCCCACACTCCGCCATCGTCGGCGACGCTCGCGGCCAGCGCCGAGCTCTCGCTCGCGTCGCCGATCACGCCGAGCCCGTCGCGCAGCCACTGCACCGCGGCACCTGCGGTGACGACCTGTCCTTCCAGACTGAAGACCGTGCGCTCGCCGCTTCGCCAACCGACGATCGGATACGTTCCGGGCCCGCCGATCGCCACCGCCGCGCCCGAGTTAACGGTGATCATCGCCGAGGTGCCGTAGGAGCACTTGGTCTCGCCGACCTCGACGCATGCGAGCCCGAACAAGGAGGCCTGCTGGTCACCGGCCATCCCGGCCAGCGGAACCTCGGCGCCGAAGACATCGGCGCGGCTGCGACCCACCTCGCCCATCGAGTCCACCAGACGCGGCAGCCACGCCTCCTCGATGCCGAGCGCCGCCAGCGGCGCTGCGTCATAGCCGGTCCGGAAGTACGAGTAGAAGCCGGTGGCGCTGGCATTGCCGTGATCGGTGACGTTGATGTCGCCGCACAGGCAGGCCGCGAGCCATGCGTTGGGAGTGCCGAGCCGCAGCCGGCCTTCTCGCGCGGCATCGGCAGCCGGCGCGACGTTGGCGAGAATCCATTCGGCCTTGGAAGCGGCCATCATCGGCGTGATGAAGAGACCGCGCCCCTGTAGCTCACGGCAGCGATCGGCGGCCCGCGTGTCCTGCCACACTATCAGCGGGGACAACGCGCGGCCGGTCGGTCCGTCCCAGGCCATGATCGACGAGCGCTGATTGGTGATCCCGATCGCAGCGATGTCCGAGGCCGCCGCCGCCGCGCGGCTGCGAACCTCGTCGATCACCTCGCGAGTCGAAGCCCAGATCGCTCCGGCATCCTGTTCCACCCAGCCCGGGCGCGGATAACTGCTGTGGATTTCGCGGTAGGCCGACGCCGCCGCGCGGCTGCCCTGGTCAAAGAGCACCGCGCGCACGCCGGTGGTGCCGGCATCGATGGCCATCACGAAACGCGCCATCGACGCCTCAGGTGTCGACCAGCACGCCGGGGTTGAGGATCCCGTTGGGGTCGAAGCTGCGCTTGAGCGCGGCCAGCAGCGCCACACCGCCCTCGCCGATCTCCCTGCTCAGCCACGGCTTGCGCACGCGGCCGATGCCGTGGTGGTGGGCGATGGTACCGCCGAGCTCGATGGTGGTCTCGATGGTGGTCTTCCAGACCTCGTCGTAGATGCGAATCGCCGTGTCGAGGTCGCCCTGGGCGCCGACGAAAGTGAAGTAGATGTTGGCGCCCTGGGTGTAGCAATGCGAGACGTGGCCGCTCATCGCGAACACCGACTGCACTTTGGCGCCTCGCGCGCAGACGGTCTCGAACAGATCGCCGATCCGGTCCCACGAAATCGCCACCTCGATGGTATCGGCCACCAGGCCCTGCTCGAGCAGGCTCTCAAAGGTCGGAACGTTGTTGCGGTGGTCGAGCCAACTCCTGAGCGGCTCGTCGCCGCGGTCGATCCCTCCCTCGCCGGCGACGATCGCGGCGATCGCAGCCGCCTCGGTTTCAACTCGCGCCTCGGTGCCTTCGCTCATCAGCAGCAGCACCGGCTTGCCGTCGGCGATGATGGTGAAGTTGCGGCCGGCCTCGGTCGCGTCGTACAGCCGGGTCACCGCCGGCGTCCAGCCTGCCCGCATGATCTTTCGCAGCGCCTCGAGGCCGGCTCTGAGGGTCGGCATCGTGAAGGCGCGACCGAGTTGCCTCTGCGGCGCCGGATGGATGCGGAAGGTCAGCTCGGTAAAGACCCCGAGGATTCCTTCGCTGCCGACGAAGAGGTGCTTCAGATCGGGCCCGGTGGCGGCGCGCGGCACCGACGGCAGACGCAGCAAGCGGCCGTTGGCAAGCGCCACCTCACAGCCGAGCAGCATCTGCTCGATGTTCCCGTACAAGGTCGAGAACTGACCCGAGGCACGGGTGGCGCACCATCCGCCCACCGTCGACAGCTCGATCGACTGCGGCCAGTGCCCCATCGTGAAGCCGCGCGCGGCAAGCGCCGCTTCGAAGTCGGAACCGCGCATACCGGGCTCGACGACGGCGGTGAGGGTGTCGCCGTTGACCTGGAGCAGGCGGTCCATCTTGCCGAGATCCAGTACGACCTCCCGGCCTTGCGCCAGCACCGCGCCGCACACTCCCGAGCCGAGCCCAAACGGGATCACCGGCGTGGACGTACGATCGGCCCACGCCAGCACGGCGGCGACTTCGCCGGCTGAGCCGGGGCGCACTACGACGGCCGCGCTCGGCGGTCCCTCCAGCCGCGACTTCATCAGTGAGCGCACCCAACTGTCGCGGCTGCGCGCCTGGACGGAGGCAACGTCGCTGAGAATTTCGAGGCCGGGAATCTCGCGCGCGAGGATTGCGGCAAGCTCGGTGGGGGCTGGGGGCTGGGCCATCGTCGTCGTTCCTCTGTCGCTGTCGGTCTCGCGCGGTCCGTCCCGGTCGTTGTCGCGCCGTCGGTTCGCGCGCCGCCCGCGCGGCGGGCGGGTACCATCAACGCGCGGCCGTGTACTCAGGCCGCTCGCACGGTGGCCAGCTCACCGGTCCAAAGCGCGCTGGCAGTCTCGGACTCGCGACGGCGGCGGGCGTCGTCCCAACCGAACTCGGCGGCCAAGACCGATGCGACGCCCGGTGCGGCGTCGATCGCGGCGCGGGTGTCGTACATCGCCAGGCGCGAACGGCGGCGAAGGACGTCGTCGAGCGACGTCGCCATCTCGCGCCTCACGTAGTGTTCGACTTCGGCCCGCGTCAGCTCAGCCAGGCCAGCCACCGGCTGCGCCAGCGAACCGTCGGTGTGTATGGCCTCGACCATCGCAGCGGCCGCCAGGCCGTAGCTACTCCACAGCCGCGCGTCCAGACTCGGGTCGGCGAGCGGTTTGATCGCCGCTCGGGCCGCCTCCTGCTGCTCGCTGCTGCCACCGGCCAGCGGCACCTCGGCCGAGTTGACCGCGGCGTCGGGCTCGCGCCGTATCAAGCGAAGGACTTCGGCGCAGACTCTCTCCGACATACGCCGATAGGTGGTCAGCTTGCCGCCGGCGATTGCGACGACCGGCCCGGGGCCGACCAGGATTTCGTCGCGCCGGGAGATTTCCGAAGGCGACTTGCCTTCCTGTCGCAGCAGGGGCCTCACGCCCGACCAGCAGCCGATGATGTCGTCCGCGCGCGGCGAGACTTCGAAGGTCCCGGCCACCGACGCGAGCAGATAAGCGGCGTCTGCGGCCGAAACGCCCGGCTCCTCGGGCGCGCCTTCGTACAGCGTGTCGGTGGTGCCGATGTAGACAAGGCGCCCACGCGGCACGACGAAAGTCGATCTGCCATCGGGCGACTTGAGCACCACGCTGTGGCGCGCGGGCAACTTCTCCAGCGGAACGACGAGATGGATGCCGCGGGTCAGTTGGACCATCGCCGGCGAGTCCGTCGCACCAAGACCTCGCACACGGTCGAACCAGGGTCCCGCGGCATTTACCAGGGCACGGGTGCGAACGACCAGCCCCCCCTCTCCGAGACCGTCGCGCAGACTCACGCGAAGGCCGGCCTCGTCACTCTCCAGCCCGGTGACCTCGGCATAGTTGGCCGCCAACGCTCCGAGCCTGGCGGCGGCCTGCACGGTCTCGAGAACCAGACGCGCGTCGTCGGTGTGGAACTCCTGAAAGATCACGCAGCCCGAAACGCGCCCGCTCTTCAGCCCCGGCTCGACCCGCAGAGTCTCGGCGCGGTCCAGCACCTGGTAGTGCTCTCCGGCCTGATCGCCGGCCAGCTTCTCGAAGCTCCACAGACCGGCCTGCATCTTGAGACGACCGGCCAGCGAGGCCGTCGGCGCGAGCATCGCCACGGGCCTGGCCAGATGCGGCGCCAGACGCCGCAGTACGGCCCGCTCGCGCGCCGACTCCCTGACCAGACCGATATCGCCCTGGGCCAGGTAGCGAAGCCCGCCGTGGATGAGCTTGGAAGAGCGGCTGCTGGTGCCGCAGGCGAAGTCGCCCTTGTCGACGATCAGCGTGCGCAGCCCGCGAAGGACGGCCTCGCGTGCAACGCCGGCGCCGGTGATGCCGCCTCCCACTACGACGACGTCGAGGACGCCGCCGGCCGCGCGCTCCAGGGCGCGACCTCTCCACGCAAGATCGAAATTTGGCGTGACATGACTCATGTTGGGCCCGGTGCCTGCCCGTAGATGCGCGGGTGGGTGATGTCAATCACCCGACGCGATGACCGGTCGCCGCCGCAATCTGCCCGACGCCAAGCCCCCTTCCAGCGCGCCGCCGGCAAAGTTGCGGTACGGTCAGCCAAGAACCCCTCCAAGACCACCACTCCCGGCAATGACGCCGCGCATCATCATAGAAAACGCAGATTTACCTTGACAGCAAAGAACATGTTTCAGTAAGTAGTCACCCGCACTCGCTACTTTTCGCGCGCACTTTTACGGTCGCTTCGGGACGGGTTCACCATTGCGTAGCAAGCCCTCCAAGGACGGTCTCCTGCGAATCTCCGACCTCGCTCGGGAGACCGGCGTCACCACCGCTACGATCAAGTTCTATATCCGCGAGAAGCTGCTGCCGGCGCCGACGCTCAAGACCGGCCGCAACATGGCCTACTACGACCGCTCGTTCGTGACGCGCATCCGCTTCATCAAAGAGCTGCAGCAGAAGCGCTTCCTGCCCCTCGACGTTATCCGCGCCGTCCTCGATCAGAACGACGCGATCATCAGTCCCCGCGAAGTGGATACGCTGGTCGGACTCGAAGGGACCTTCTACGAAACGATCCACTACGCGCCCGGACAGATTCCGATGACCGTCGCGCAGGCGTCCGCCCGCTACGGTTTCGATGAGCAGGAACTCGAATTCGCCGTCGGGCTGGGAGTACTGGAGCCGGTTGATCGCGCCGGGACCCGGTACTTCGAAGGCGACGACATACTGATGCTCGAAACGATGGCGGAGCTTCAGCGAGCCGGGATCGACAAGAGCCTGATCCCGAACGAGGTCTCGTTGCCGATCTACGTCGGTGCCATCGGACAGCTCGCGCGCGAGGAACTGAAGATGTTCTCGCGTGGCGTGACCGGAAAGGTGGGGGAGGACCGGCTGGCCACCATGGCGCTGGCCGGCGTGAAGCTCGTCGAGCGCTTCATCGTTCTGCTTCGGCGAAGGCTCTTGCTGCGACTGATCCAGGAGCTGAGGCAAGAGAAAGAAGAGGGGCAACGTTCCAAGGCCGCCGGCTGACGCCGGGGTCTTTTCGAGGGTGAGACTGCAAGCAGCAGGGCTGCCGGAACTAGTCCGGTGGCCGAAAAGGGGATCTAGGACCATGAGCGAACAAGCAGCGGCGAGCCAGGCCGCCTACCAACCGAGAAAATCGCGGACGGTGTGTGTCGAAGATCCGGCCTTGACCATGGTGGCGCCGGACACGATGACACCTTTGCAATTCTACGATCGGATCTTCGCGGAGGCCTCCCTGGTCCCGGAGAAGAGGCTGATGCTCGCCGTGCTCGAGGACGCGATCGCGTCGTTCCAGAGGGCCTTCATCCAACCGAGCATCGAACTGCCGGTCGAACCGGTCGACGACTACGACGTCGAGTCCTGGCTCGACTCCGACGACATGACCTGGCCGTTCTCGTTCGCGAGCATCTGCCAGGCCCTGGACATGGAGCCCGAGTACCTGCGGTGCGGCCTGCGCGACTGGCGCAGCCGTGCGCAGCGCGATGGCATGACCGGACAGGTCTATCGGTTTCCGTTCCGCCGCGTGAACGGTCGCCGCCACAGCATCAACGCCAAGCGCGAGCGCAAGCGTATCCGCAAGGCGAGCTGAGCGCGCAGGCCTAGAGCGCCGCCGCACGCCGCGCCAGGCCCGCCATGATTCTCTCCCCGAGCGCGGCGTAGTCGCCGTCGAAGTGGTGTCCGCCGCTGGTGCGGACCACTTCGGCGCCGGACTTTTCCAGTGCCGGACACGCGCTGTCGTCTTCTTCCTCTCCCATGAAACATTGAATCAGCGCCGGCGGGATGCGTCCGAGTTCGGCCGCGTTCGGTACCGAATCGGCGCCAGGCCCGGCGCCGAGCCACGCTGCGACGTGAACTTCGAAGTCCGTGGTGGACGACAATCCGAGCAACGAGATCTGAGCTATCGTGGCGCGCGCCTGCTGACCGAGCCGGTTGTAGGCGAAAGGCAGCACATCGGCTCCGAACGAATACCCGATCAACGCCACGCGGCGGCTTCCCCATGCCGAGCAGTAATGGTCGATCACCATAGCGAGGTCGGCGGCAATCTGCTCGGCGGTCCTGGTCTGCCAAAAGTAGCGCAGGCTGTCGAGTCCCACCGTAGAGACGCCGCGGCTCTGAAGTACCTCCGCGATGGACTTGTCGAGATCGCGCCAGCCGCCGTCTCCCGACAGCACGATCGCCAGATAGGGACCCGGGACGTCCGCACGTAACTCGATCAGCGGCAGCGATTGCACCGATGGCTGCCGACTCGCCGAGAGTCGTGTCTCGACCGAGCGAACGAGCAGTTCGTGCGCGGAGACCTGCGCAGGAGGAAACGGGCTGGTTTCCATCTCCACCGGTGAACCGGCCGCGTGCACCTCGTCGATGTGAGCAACCGCGTCCGCCGAAGCCTCGGCGGAAAATGCCGCGACCCAGAAGCCTGGAAGATCGGCCTTGGCGCCATACGTGAATCCGCCTTGCGCGGCGGGCGCGGCGGCGGCGCCGGGGCACAGCGGAAGTCGGGTCCGCAACGCCGGCGCGGGATCAACGCTGACCGCCCCGGCCACCGTGGCGGCCGGCGATTGCGCGAGCGCTGCGGCGGCCAGTGTCCCGCCCTCGCCTTCACCGGCCAGGATCGGCGACAGGTAGGCTCGTGCTCCGGCGGAGCGCTGAAGTTGCTGGCTCAGCGATTCGATCTCGCTCAGCAGATAGAGGCACTCGCCGGTATCGGCGTCGAGCGCGCTGCGGTACGCCGCCAGATCGATGCCCGCAACGATGGCACCGGCGTCGGACAGGCGCTTGGCGAGCTTGTCGTCGCGTGCCGTCCAGCCCTCGCCCCGCGAGAACAAGAAGACCACGGCGGATGGCGTCCCGGCCGGGTGCCGCACCCGCACCTCTCCAAGACGTCCGACGTCGAAACCCGGTGACGATTGCCTGGAGCAGCCCGCAAAGGCAGCTGCCGTGACACAAGCGGCGACGCAGATCCGAGTGTGGGCGCGGCCTCGCCAGCCTTTCCCGAACGGGCGCCGTAGCGGTTGCCCCGCCGCGCGGAAGTCCTCGCGCGTGGGCTCCATCGTCACGACTGCGGGCCGGTGGGCTCGGCTCGATCCCCGCGCCGTTCTCGTCGGTGCTCCTCGAGCTCGCGCAGCACGTCGACCTGGATCTGTTGGATATCCATCAGCCGTGACCACTGATGCGCCAACAGATGATCGAGCTTGTCGTGGATCTGCCGGATCTCCAGTTCGGCCTTCAGGTTGACGCGGTAGTCGTGCTCGGAAGTGAGGCGGTCGCGCGCGGCCTGCCGATTCTGGCTCATCAAGATGACCGGGGCCTGCACCGACGCCAGACACGACAGAACCAGATTCAGGAGAATGTACGGGAACGGATCGAAGGGCCTGGTACTCAGACCAGTCGAATTGATCAGGATCCATAGAGCCATGGTTGCCGCGAAGGCCATCAGAAAGGTCCAGCTACCCCCGAAGGAAGCTACCGAATCGGCCAGCCCTTCGCCGAAGGTACGGCGGGTGTCGCTTTCCCTGGCAGGATCGCCGGCAACGGTTTCCAGGTTACGGATGCTCTCGAGCACCTGGTGGTCGATGCCGCTCAGTTCGCCTTTTTCGGTTTCCAGCAGGCGCTCGATATGAATTGACCTGTAGTGGTTGAGATCGGCCAGACACAAGAAGCCCTCGGAGGTCGCGCCCGGGTGGTCCCGTTCGATCTCCGCGGCGAGACTCGGGCGCATGCCTTGGACGGGCACCATGCCGGCCTCGGATTTCTCGTTCCCGCACACTCTGCAAACCTGACGTCGATTGCGTTGCATGCTCGGACCTCCATCGGCATCGATTCATCGACGCCGTCCGCGACGAGTCTAGCCGTCCACGGTGTCATACCAACCCGGGTGACCCCGGTCGCGGACCCTGCCTCGAACACCGGCGTTCGTCGATGAGCAACCGACGCGACCCGCTGCCCGCCGCCGCGCGCTGGCCCGCTCTGATTCGCAACGTTCTTCCCGCGCTGGCGGGTTTCATCGTGCTGGCCGCGGCCGCGTGGGCGGTTCGCGACGTGCTGCGCGAGTATCGTTACGCCGACCTCCAACTGGCGCTGTGGTCGCTGCCGCCGATGCGTCTGGTCGCTTGTCTGGTGCTGTCGACGGCCGGCTACTGCGTGCTGACCGGGTACGATTTCCTGGCCGTGCGCTACGTCCAGGCCCACATTTCCTACGCCCGCACCGCGCTCATCTCGTTCGTCAGCTACTCGATCGGCAATAACGTCGGCTTCGGCAATCTGGCGGGAAGCTCGATCCGCTACCGTCTCTATTCGGCCCTCGACGTGGGCGGCGCCGACATCGCGCGCATCGTCGTCTTCTGCACGGCGGGATTCTGGATCGGCTTCCTGTCGCTCGGCACGGTGGTGTTCGCGATCGAACCACTGCCGATCCCCGCGGTCTTGCACTTTCCGCTGGCCACGGCGCGCGCGCTGGCGCCGGTTTGCGCCGTTCCGGTTGTCGCGTTCTGCGCGTGGACGGCGCTGCAACGCGAGCCGCTGCTGGTCCGCAATGTCGAACTCCACGCGCCTTCGTGGGCGGTGCTACTCGGCCAGATCGCGGTCGGAATGCTCGACTGGACGCTGGCCGGCACCGCTCTCTACGTGGTGCTGCCGGCCGACGTCGCTCTTGGTTGGGGGCAATTTCTCGGGTTCTACCTGCTCGCGGTTCTGGCCGGACTTCTCAGTCACATTCCCGGAGGTCTCGGCGTTCTCGAAACCTTGATGGTCATGTTCCTCGGAGCCCACGGCGCGGCGCCGGCTCCGGTCCTCGCATCGGTGCTGGTCTACCGGTTCTGTTACTACCTCGTACCGCTGATAGCGGGTGCTCTGCTGCTGGCCGGGCAGGAAATCGGACGCAGGCGCCAGGCTCTGGCCGGTGCGCTGGCGCCGGCCGTCACCGGTGCACAGGCGGTGGCGCCTCCGATACTCGCGATCACGACCTTCGCGGCGGGCGTCATTCTGTTGTTCTCGGGCGCGGCCCCGCCGACCGATGCACGCCTCGGGTGGATAGCCGACCTGCTTCCCTTGGCAGTCATCGAGGCATCACACTTCGGCGCCAGCCTGGCCGGAACGCTGCTGCTATTGCTCGCCCACGGCCTGCTGCGGCGTCTCGACGCGGCCTACCGGCTGACCGTCGTGGCCCTGTCGTTCTCGATCACCACTTCGTTGCTGGCCGGCGCTCACTTCGAGCAGGCCTTCGCGCTGCTGCTGCTGCTCGGTTCTCTGTTGCTCGCGCGCGAGCGTTTCTACCGGCGCTCGGCTCTGCTCAACGAGCCGCTCACCGGAGCATGGGCCGCAGCGGCAACGCTCGCGTTGCTGGGCTCGATCGCGCTCGGTTTCTTCGCATACGCCGACGTCGAGTATGAGCACGAACTGTGGTGGCAGTTCGCCGTCGACGCGCACGCCCCGCGCTGGATGCGCGCCAGCATCGGCGCCAGCACGCTGGCAGTCATGTTCGCTGTGATGCGCATGTTGCGTCCCGCGCGAGCGCGTCCCGGTGCGCCCGACCAGAACGACTTCGCCAGAGCCCGCGCGATCCTGTCGGGTGTCGCCGAGACCGGCGGCAATCTCGCCTTCCTGGGTGACAAGTCGCTGCTATTCAACGACACCGGCACGGCCTTCCTGATGTACGCGGTGCGCGGGCGTTCGTGGGTCGCGGTCGGCGACCCCGTCGGACCAGAGAACGAGTGGTCGGATCTGTTGTGGGACTTCTCCGAGATGGCCGATGTGTGGGCCGGCCGGACCGTCTTCTACGAGGTCACCTCGCGGCGCCTCGATCTATACCTCGATCTCGGGATGTCGCTGTTCAAACTCGGAGAGGAAGCCCGAGTGGACCTGGCGTCGTTCGAACTCGAAGGTAAGCACAACGCCGAACTGCGACGCGTGCGCCGCAGCCTCGAGCGTGCCGGCTGGAGCTTCCGGGTCTTGTCGCTCGATGAGACGCGCGCGCGGATGGCCGAGTTGCGCAGCGTGTCGGACGCGTGGCTGGGCGAGAAGACAACCGCCGAAAAGGGCTTCTCGCTGGGCTTTTTCGAGGAAAGCTACGTTGCCGCCACGCCGTGCGCGGTGGTTGAGAGGGACGGTCGCATCGCTGCTTTCGCCAACCTGTGGCTGGGCGGCAACGGACATGAGCTGACCGTCGATCTGATGCGCTACAACGAAGAAGTCCCCAACGGAATCATGGACTACCTGTTCACGTCGTTGTTCCTGTGGAGCAAGGGCAGCGGTTACCGCTGGTTCAACCTCGGCATGGCTCCGCTCGCCGGCCTCGACGAATTCAACCCGTCTTCGCTGTGGAGCCGACTGGGTCGCTTCGTGTTTCGCCACGGCGAGAACTTCTACAACTTCGAGGGACTGCGCCGCTACAAAGCCAAGTTCGATCCGGTGTGGCTGCCGCGGTACGTGGCGTGCCCGAGCGCGTGGGCCTTGCCCCAGGCGCTGGCCGACGTTACCGCACTGGTATCGGGCGGACTGAGACGTGCGCTGGCCAAGTAGGGATCCTGATCCACACCGGCGCGTCGCACACGTCGTGCCACGATCAGCGGTCCTTGGGCATCCCCAGCACCCGCTGGGCTATGATTCCACGCTGGATCTCGGAGGTGCCGGCGGCGATCGTGCGGCCGCGCGAGTAGAGCATCAGGTGGCTCCAGCGCCCGTCCAGCGGTGCATGCGGATCGCCGGGCGCGAGGTTGCCGTAGGGGCCGAGCATTCCTACCGCCGTCCACAGCATGCGCTGGTACATCTCGCTCCAGAACAGCTTCTCGATCGAGCCTTCAGGGCCGGGCTGGCCGCCTCGTAGCTGGCGGGTGAGATGGCGCAGCGCGGTCAGCCGCATGGCTTCGCTGTCGATGTAGGACTGCGCGATCTGCTGGCGCAGGATCGGATCGGCAGCCGGCGGCCGGCCGGTGATGTCCCACGTTCTGGCGAACTCGAGCAGATCCTTCAGCGCGACGCGCGACTGGAGCTGGCGCTGGAAGGTCAGCGTGGCACGCTCGTGCATCAGCATCGCCACCGCCATGTCCCAGCCCTTGCCCTCTTCGCCGACGATATTCTCGCGCGGCACCCGTACGTCTTCGAAATAGACCTCGTTGAACTCGCTGTCGCCGTTCATCTGTCGCAACGGCCGCACCTCGATGCCGGCGCTGCGCATGTCGACGATGAACATCGTGATGCCCTTGTGCTTGGGAACCTCGGGGTCGGTGCGGGCGAGCAGGATGCAGAAGTCGGCGTACTGCGCGTAGCTCGTCCACACCTTCTGGCCGCTGATCAGGTAGGCATCGCCGTCGCGCTCGGCACGGGTCGAGAGCGCGGCCAGGTCGGAGCCGGCGCCGGGTTCGCTGTAACCCTGGCACCAGATCTGCTCGGCGGTGAGGATCGGCCGCAGGTAGCGGCGTTTCTGCTCCTCGGTACCGTGCGCGATGATCACCGGACCCACCATCGTCAAGGCGAGCAGGTTGATGAGCTGAGGAGACCCCGACTGGGCCAGCTCTTCCTGGAATATGATCTGTTCGACGAGGCTGGCGCTGCGTCCGCCGTACTCCTTGGGCCAATGGATCCCGCACCAGCCGGCTTCGGCGAGCGTGGCTTGCCAGCGCCTCCCATCGGCAACCACCTGGTCGAGGGTCTTGTGATCACGCGTGGCGAAAGCGCCCTGCGATTTCTTGGTGTCGAGCCACGCGCGCAACTCGGTTCGGAAGCTCTCCTGCTCGGGCGTGTATGAAAAGTCCATCAGGTTCCCCTGCAATCGCCTCGGATGATCACTTTGCGCACGCCGCGGCGTGAGGCGTGTGCGAACCCTTCATCGATCTCGGCCAGTGGGTAGCGCGCATCGATCAGCGGGGCGACCGAGATCCGCCCGCCGGCAAGCAGATCCAGCGCCGGTTCGAACCGGCCGCAACGCGACCCGACGACGGAAATTTCGTTGATCACCACCGGCGCAAGATCGACCTGGTGGGCACCTGCCACCGTGGTCTTCAGTACCAGATGTCCGCGCGGCTTCGTACAGGCGATGGCGGTCTTCAGGCCTTCGCTGGTTCCAGTGGCGTCGACGACGAGACCGTAGTGGTCCCGGTCGGGACGCTCGCCGACCCGACGAACTCCGATCTGGGCGATCCAGTCGAGATTCTCCATGTGGCGACCGACCAGATCAGAGGCGAAGCCCGCGACCGCCAGCACCTGGGCGACCAGGCTGCCCAGCTTGCCGGCGCCGAGCGTCAACGCGGGGCCGCGCTCGACGTCGCCGAGTTGTTCGACGATCTCGCACGCTGCCGCGAGCGGTTCGACGAAGACCGCATGCTCGTCACTCACGCGGTCGGGAACCGCCAGCAGGTTGCGCTCGGGAACGACCAGTTCTTCGGCGAAAGCTCCGTCGGCACCTTTGATGCCCAGCACGCTGCGGGTGGGGCAGTGGCGCGACATGCCGCGTCTGCACCACTCGCAAACATTGCAACCGAAGTTGATGCCTCCGACCACGCGACGACCCATGAAGCTTCCCTCGAGAGCCTCGCCGACGAACTCGTGGCCGAGGACACCGCAGAACCCCATGTAGCCTCGCGCAATCTCGAGGTCGGTGTTGCAGATACCGGCGGCGAGCATTCGCACGCGCACGAAACCCGGCGGCGGATCGGGGCGCGGATAGTCGCGCCGCAGGCGAGTACGCCCCTCGTCGAACACGAAGGCGAGCATGTTCGCGCCGCTCTAACACCGAAGATCGGCGCGGGCGAGCGCGCTCCGGAGCGCGGCCCGAGCCGCACTCTCGCGCCACCCGGACGCTCACGGCACCGCGCCGTCTGCCGGCCTATGGCCGGCGGGCAATGGACTGCGGACCCCTTTTCGGCTCTCATGCCGCGGCACTTCGCCCCAGGAGGTTTTCCCCGTGCTCTCTTTCGATCTAACGCCCGAACAGCAGCAGCTGAAGCAGACCGCGCGCGACTTCGCCGCCAAGGAAATAATCCCCGTCGCGGCCAGGTACGACGAAGCCGAGGAGTTCCCGTACGAGGTACTGAAGAAGGCCTGGGAACTCGGCTTGCTCAACCTGGAGGTGCATCCGGAGTACGGCGGCCTCGGCCTCGGCGTTCTCGACTCGATCCTGGTGATGGAGGAGATCAACTACGGCTGCGCCGGCATGGCCACCATCATGTCCGCCAACGACCTGGCCTCCACGCCTTTGCTGATAGCGGGCAGCGACGCACAGAAGAAGCGCTACCTCGGCCAGCTCACCGAGGAATGCGCCTTCGCCGCTTACGGGCTTTCGGAGCCCGGCGCGGGCTCCGACGCCGCGAGTCTGTCGACCACCTACCGCAAAGTGGGAGACGACTACGTGCTCAACGGGGTCAAACACTTCATCACCAACGGCACGGTCGCGAGCTGGGTCGTGGTGTTCGCGACCAAGGACAAGTCGCTGCGCCACGCGGGCATTTCGTGCTTCGTGCTGCCGGCCGACACACCGGGCCTGACCACGCACAAGATGAAAGGCAAGCTCGGACAGCGCGCGTCCGACACTGCCGAACTGTTCTTCGACGACGTCAAGGTCCCCGCCTCCGCGCTGGTCGGCGAAGAGGGGCAGGGTTTCAAGATAGCGATGCAGACGTTCGATCGGACGCGGCCCCAGATCGGCGCGATCTGCATCGGGGTCACCCAGCGGGCGCTCGACGAATCCACCCGTTACGCGCTCGAGCGCAAGCAGTTCGACAAGCCGATCGCCGATTTCCAGGCCATCCAGTTCATGCTCGCCGACATGGCCATCGACCTGGAAGCGATGCGTCTGCTGACCTACAAGGCCGGCTGGCTGGTCGATCACGGCGCGCGCTCGCCGATCGTCTCGAGCTTCTCGAAAGCTTTCGGCGCCGATCGCGCGATGCACCACTGTGTGAACGCAGTGCAGATTTTCGGCGGCTTCGGCTACCTGAAGGAATACCCGGTGGAGAAGCTGATGCGCGACATCAAGCTGGTGCAGATCTACGAGGGCACCTCGCAGATTCAGCGCGTCGTCATCGCGCGCAACCTGCTCAAGGGCTGAGCGGCGGCGGTGCAGGAGCTGAGGAGAATCACGCGATGAAAGCACCCCCGCTCGGTCCCGGACCGACATCCCACTCGTTTTTCTCGCAGCGCCTTCGGCTTCATTACGTCGATTACGGCAGCGAGGACAAGCCCCTGCTGGTGCTGGTTCACGGAGGCCAGGACCACAGCCGGAACTGGGATTTCGTGGCTGCCGAGTTGCGCGCTAAGTACCATGTGATCGCTCCCGACTTGCGCGGCCACGGCGATTCGGCGTGGGCCGTCGGTTCGCAGTACGGGATGCCCGAGTACGTGCTCGACCTCGCCCAGCTCCTCGAACACGTGGGTGAGAAGCCCGTTACCCTGGTCGGGCACTCGCTCGGCGGCGCGATCGTCCTGCACTACGCGGGGATCTACCCGGAAAATGTCCTGAAAGTCTGCGCCATCGAAGGCCTCGGGCCACCGCCGCACATGCTGGTCGACCGACCGATCGAAGAACGCATGCGCGACTGGATCCAGACCACCCAGGCGCTGGCAAGCCGCAAGCCGCGCGCCTACCGCACGTTGGCCGAGGCCGAAGCCCGCATGCACGAGGCGAATCCGCATCTGTCCGCCGAGATGGCCCATCACCTGACGGTGCACGGGGTAATGCGGCTGGAGAACGGCGCCTACGTGTGGAAGTTCGACAATTACGTGCGCGCGTGGGGCCCCTACCGTTACGACGTCGAGGGCGTGCGGAGGCTGTGGGGTCGCGTTGAGTGCCCGGTGCTGCTGGTTCGCGGCGCCGAGAGCTGGGCCAGCGATCCGGTTGCCGATGGACGCGCGGCGTCCTTCAAGGATTACAGCTACGTCGAAGTCGCCAAGGCCGGCCACTGGGTACACCACGACCAGTTCGAGGTCTTCATGGGCCACCTGCACGCCTTCCTCGGCACGGCCGCGACGCCACTTCGTTCGGTGGGGGAGACACATCGGTGAGCACCCACGATCGCGAGGTCTCGAGCGAGGCGCTGGCCCAGTTGCTGGCGACTCTGTCCTACAGGCACGGCACGTTCCGTTTGGCATCCGGGCTTCAGAGCGACTTCTACGTCGACGTCAAGCAAACCGTTTTTCACGCCGAGGGTGCGCGTCTGGTCGGCGAGTTGCTTTGCGATCGCCTCTCGAGGCACGGCGTGACGCTGGTCGGTGGCATGGCCGTCGGCGCAGTACCGCTGGTCAGCATCGCGCTGGTGGCGGCAGCGCGGCGAGGCTACGTGCTCGACGGGTTCTTCGTCCGCAAGGAGGTCAAGGACCACGGCACGGCGCAGCGCCTGGACGGCCGTTTCCGCGCCGACGCGAAGATCGCGCTGGTCGAAGACGTGGTAACGACGGGCGCGTCCACCCTGGCGGCCATCGACGCTGTCGAAGCTGCGGGCGCGAAGGTGGCGCTGGTGGTGACCGTGGTGGATCGCGAGGAAAATGAAGGGGTTCAGCGTCTGGCCGCACGCGGCACGGTCGTCGAGTCGCTGACCACACGCAGCGAGATCATCGCGGCGGCCGCGGGCACCTGACGGTCCGCTCGGAACCGGCGCCGACCCTCGGCTCGCGGATCAGAGTGCCGCGAGCATCAGAACGATCACCAAGAGCAGGGCGTACACGCCCGACACGGCTGGGCTCGCCAGCGTCGACGTCATGGCGCCGACCTTGTCCTGTCGCGAAAGACCGTCGAAGGGATTGGCGGGGGTCCTCCACGCGGCGAGGTCGCCAGTCGCGGCCGTCGGCAGCAGCGCCAGCCACTCGCGCACGCGCAGCCGCCGCATCTTGTAGATCACCCCGTAGTACGCGTAGAGCGCATCGACGGACCAGAAAGACACCACCGCGATGGCCACGGCCGGCAGCACCGCCGCGCGCTGGGAAGTCACGCCGGCCGCGATCACCCCCAGCAGCCACGCGGTGATGCACACCAGCTTGGCGACGGTGGTCATCACGATTTCCTTCTCGACAAACGACGACAACGAACGATGCTCGTCGAGGAGGCATTCCTTCTTGTAGTCCCTCGAAGTCTCGGTCGAATCGGTGCTCATGCCTGTTCCCCCGGAAAAAAGACGGGAGGCCCGTTTCCGAACCTCCCGTCCGCAGGAGTTTGCGCGCCCGAGCGCGTGTCGTCGTCCCGTCCGTCGGACAAGTTCAGATCGATTTCAGATCTTGCCCTGCAGGAAGAAAGCGATGACCAGAGCGTAGATGCCCAATGATTCGATCATGGCAAGACCGATGATCATCGGAGTCTGGATGCGGTCGGCCGAGTTGGGGTTGCGTCCGATGGATTCCATCGCCGCCGCCACAGCACGACCCTGACCCATGCCGCAGCCGAAAGCCGCGCCCGAGATCGCGATACCCGCACCGAGACCGATCATGCCGGCGGCCGAGCCCGCCGCCTCACCCTCGGCGGCCAGAGCCAGCGACGGGATGAGGTTGACGATCAACGCTCCGACAAACAGGGTGAGAAAAATCTGCAGTTTCTTCATGGTTTTGTACTCCTTCGTCCCGCTCCGCTTGGATTTCGCTTTTCCGCTCCGCCTCTATCCTCTTCCACCACCAGCGAGCGGCTCGGGGTTCTTCGTGCTGCCCGGTCAGTGCTGCGCGTGGGCCTGGCCGTGACCGTGAGCGTGCTCGTCGTCATGGCCGTGTCCCATCGCCAACGACACGTAGATCGTACTGAGCAGGGTGAACACGAAGGCTTGGATGAGCGACACGAAGGCGCCCAATAAATAGAAGACCACCGGAATGCCGATCTTCGTGAGATCGGTCGAGATCTCCAGAACCAGGTGATCGCCGGTCATGTTGCCGAAGAGACGAAGTCCGAGCGAAACCGGCCGGACCAGCGTATCGATGACCTCGAGCGGGAACATCAAGACCGCAAGCCACCACACCGGGCCGGCGAAATGCTTGATGTACCCGACCAGGCCCTGGGTGCGAATGCCGATGTAGTTGAACGAGAGGAACGAGGCGACACCCATGGCGAAAGTGATGTTGAAGTTGCCCGTAGACGGCGCGAAGCCCGGCACCAGACCCATCAGGTTGGCGACCAGAATGAAGATGAAATAGCTGCCGAACAGCGCGATGTAAGGGCGGCCGCGCTCACCCAGAATGCCGTCGATCATCGCCTTGATTCCGCCGACGAAGAGTTCGGCCGCGTTGCGGGCGGTAAATCCCTCATCCGGAATCAGGTGCGTGCCGGCGGCACGCGCCGCGGCCAACTGCTTGTTGGCTCGCGTGACCCAGACGATCAGGATCGCCATCACCAACAGTGCGTGGAAGGTGTGGGCCGGCAGGCGGTCGACGACCGGAATCAGGTCGTGCCACAGTATCGGGTGATGCTCCATCGCTCGCGCCTCTCAAACTACGGTTCTTGCTGAGGACCGCTGGGCCCTCACCGCGCCTCGTCGGCGGGAGAGTCGGGAAGAACCGCTCCCAACACCACTCCTTCCAGAACGATGGCAAAAACCACTGCGCTCGCGCCGAATCCGAACGAAGCCGGCGATATCGGAAGCTGGAAGAGTACTCCGGCAATCAACGCGAGCAGCAGGACAAACTTCACGAACAGCAGGAAGGCAGTGCTTCTGCTGTCCGCGGCGGGCCTAATAAGCCGGGAAACCAGCGTACGAATCAAATAGAAGTTACCGGTCGCGAAGACCCCTCCGGCCAGCACGCCGAGCGGATCCCCCACCCCCGCGATCGCCGAGACCGCCGCGCTGCCGAGCCCGATTGCCGCGGTAAGAAGGCCGACTCGGTCGAGATTGATCTCTCGAAGTTTCAACTTTCGCCTCCCGACGAAGGAGGGCCGAGCTGCATCAGCCGACGGACCGTCACCAGCAAGCCGCCCAGAGACAACGCCAGGATGAACACCGGCGAGGTTCCGAGCCGCCCGTCGAGCCACGACCCGGCTATCACCGACGCCGCAATGGGCCAGCCCAGGTTCCACGCCAGGGCGACCGCTTGGTAGCTCGCGTACTTCGGCTCGTCGTCTCGCCTCGGCGAGGTCATGCCTCAGTCGCTCGCCGCCAGCGCCCGGCCTACCGCTTCGACGGTCGCCTCCAGGTCGGCGCGAGTGTGCGCCAGCGAGACGAACCACGCCTCGAACTGCGACGGCGGAATCCAGATGCCTTCGTCGATCATGGCCGCGAAGAAACGGGAAAAGCGTTCCGTGTCGCATTCCAGCGCCTCATCGTAGTTGGTCACCGAAGAGAGGCCGAAGAAGAGTGTAAACATCGAACCGACCCGCTGCACGCAACCCGGCCTCGCGCCCAGAGCTTGCCGCAGACCCGCCTGCAAGAAGGCACCCGATTCTTCGAGGCGTCGATAAGGATCGCCATCGTCGAGACGATCGAGCGTCGCCAACCCCGCAGCCACGGCAAGCGGATTCCCCGAAAGTGTCCCTGCCTGGTAGACCGGGCCCGCCGGGCTGATGAGGTCCATCAACTCGGCCCGTCCTCCGTACGCCGCAAGCGGCATCCCGCCGCCGACTATCTTGGCCAGGCAGGTGAGATCCGGCATGACCGAGGTCAAGCTCTGGTACCCCGCAGCACCCACGCGCAGGCCTGTCATCACTTCATCGAAGATCAGCAGTGCTCCGGTTTCGTCGGCAATCTGACGTAACCCCTCGAGGAAGCCGGGTCCCGGCGGCACGACGCCCATATTGCCGGCGACCGGCTCGACGATGATCGCCGCAACTTCTCGATCGCAAGTCGCCCGTACCGACGCGAGGTCGTTGAAGCGTGCCACGCGCGTGAGCGCCCCGAGCGCCGCCGGCACCCCCGGGCTGTCGGGAACACCGTGGGTGGTGGCGCCGGAGCCGGCTCGAACGAGCAAACCGTCGCTGTGACCGTGATAGCAACCGGCGAACTTGACGATCGCTTCGCGTCCGGTGGCCGCGCGCGCGAGTCGCAGGGCGCTCATCGTAGCCTCTGTGCCGGAACTGACGAGCCGAACTCGCTGGATAGAGGGAAACCTGGCGCAGAGCCGCTCCGCGAACTCGACCTCGCCCGCCGTGGCTGCGCCAAAACTCGTGCCATCAAGTGCAGCGGCGATTATCGCGTCGGTCACCGACGGCTCGGCATGACCGAGAATCATCGGGCCCCACGATCCGATGTAGTCGAGATAGCGGCGGCCTTCTACGTCGAAAATGTGAGCACCCTGCGCGCGCGCAACGAAGCGGGGCGCACCGCCAACCGCCGACCACGCGCGCACGGGAGAATTGACTCCACCCGGAATCACGCGACGTGCGCGCGCGAAGAGGTCTTCCGAAGTTTGCATGGTCTTTTGCATCAAGAAGCTCCGCCCCTCAAAGTGCACGCGCCGAGCCCGCCGGCGCGTCGAATTCAAGTGTCGTTATCTCGCGGCGTTAGAAATTTGTGAAGCGATCCTCTTGCAACGCGCACCTCAACTGTCTACACAGCGCGGCAGTCGATGCGCGTCGATTCATGGGTAACGGCGCACCATGCGCGGGCCGCTTCCTGCTCGCGACGAGAGCACTCGACGGACACACAAAAGTAGGTTGGCACAACGGTCCACCTGGGCTTGTCCACAGGTGTCCATAACCCTGTGAGTAACTGGTGTCATCGCAGTGGAAGCCACGTCTCGAGCAGCCCTAGAAGACCTTTGGAATCACGCTGTTAGCGCGCTGCGACGGCGCTTGGACCAAGAAGAGTTCGAGAGTTGGATCCGGCCGCTGATCCCGGTGTCTCTGAGCAGCGAGACACTGGAGATTTCAGTCCCGAATCGGCTGTTCGCGTCCTGGCTCGAGGAGAACTACCTCGATCTGCTTGCCAACGCATGGGTCGAGGCCAACGGTCGGGAGACCTCGTTTACTTTCACTTGGGACGGCGGCGGCATGCAGGGGGAACTCTTTCAGGAATACTCGAGCGACCATGACAAGCGTGTCACCCCGAAGCGCAACGTCAACCCTAGCGGGTTGATCGACCGCTACGACTTCGAGAATTTCGTCATCGGCCCCAGCAACCAGTTCGCACGAGCGGCCGCCATGGCGGTGTCGCAGCAACCGGGCTCGCTCTACAACCCGTTCTTCCTCTACGGCGGGGTCGGTCTCGGCAAGACGCACCTCGCCAATGCGATCGGCCACGCGGTCTTGCAGAACAACCCTGAGGCGCGGGTGCTGTTTCTCTCAGCCGACAGCTTCACCAACCAACTCATCGAAGCCATCGCTCGTAACAAGTCGGTCGCGTTCAAGAACCGGCTTCGCCGTGTCGACGTGATCATAATCGACGACGTGCAATTCCTTGCCGGACGCGACCGTACACAGGAAGAGTTCTTCCACGTCTTCAACGCTCTTTACGAGAGCGGCCGCCAGATAGTGCTGACCTGCGACAAGTTTCCGAACGAGCTCGAGGGGGTGGCCGAGCGCCTCTGCAATCGTTTCGGTTGGGGACTCGTCGCCGACCTCCAGAGCCCCGATACCGAGACGCGTATCGCCATACTCGAGCGCAAAGCCAAAGCTGAAGGTGTCGAACTACCGGTGGACGTGGCGTCTCTTATTGCCAGCAAAGTCGATTCGAACATCCGCAACCTCGAAGGGGCACTGACGAGAATCAGCGCGTTTGCGTCGCTGAGCGGGCGCCCGCTCGACAGAGAATTGGCGGCCGAACTCTTCGCTGGTCTCGCCCAGGACGAGCCGAAGGTCCTCAGTCTCGATGACTTGGAGCGTGGTGTCGCTACGCATTTTGGTCTCAGGACCGGTGACTTGCGTGCCCGGCGCCGCACCAAGAAGATCGCAGAGGCCAGACAGATCGCGATGTATCTGATGCGTCGATACGGCAACGCTTCGTATCCTACGATAGGCGCTCACCTCGGTGGGCGCGACCATTCTACCGTGATCCACGCCTGTCAGTGCATCGAGCGACGGCGGCGCGAGGATGCCAAGTTCCGGCACATCCTCGACACAGTCAGCAAGCGTATAGGCTGCGTCTGAGCCCCGGTGCGACCTGCCCGGCCATCGTTCTTTGCCCGGCTGCGCTGTGGATAAGCTCGGCGCAACCTGTGGCGTAAACCGTGCGTTGGAGCCTTCACAACGAGCGGCGAACCGGCTATGCACCGTGACGTTCGCACCGCTGCACAAGGCCTCTGCGCAGAATTCCGTCGTTTCTTCGCGGTCTTGGCCAGGATATCCCCGGTGCGACGGTGACTCATTAATAGTAAGGAATATAAATCCTTTTTAAGAAGCCTTCCTCGGAAGACCAAGATGAACATCACCGTAGCTTGCGAAGACTTTCTCCGGATCCTCGGACGTACACAGGGCGTGGTCGACAGACGACACTCGATGGCGATCCTGACCAACCTCGTCATAGAAACGGGCGCGGGCGAAATCGGCGTGGTCGCGACCGACCTCGAAGTGAGCCTGAAACAGACTTGTGCTGCGACTATCAGCGAACCCGGTTCCGTGGCGCTATCTGCTCGGAAAATATTTGAAATCGTACGCGAATCAGGATCGCCGGAGGTCACCGTCAGGGGGTTGGAAAACCACTGGGTCAGCGTTTCCTACGGGCGTTCCAGCTTTCGCTTGATGGGTATCGACCCGGCCGAGCACCCAGGAATGCCCAAGGCCGGAACTGGCGGCGACGAGGTTCCGAGCTTCGAGCTGGAAGCGGCCGAGTTGGCTGAGATGATCGGCAAGACTGTATTCGCGGTGTCTCACGACGACACGCGCTCGAATCTGGCTGGCGTGCACCTGGATACCGGCTCCAAGAAGGGCAGCTTGCGCATGGTGGCGACAGACGGCCACCGGCTGGCCATGATCGACCGCAAGGTGAAGGGTACCGGTCTGAAGGACGGGGTTATCCTGCCGAGAAAGGGCTTGACCGAGGTTCTCAAGGTGCTGCCGGAGGTAACCGGACCGGTTACCTTACGCATTGCCCCTAGCGAGGCTATCGTCGAGCTCCCAGGTTGCACGCTGAGCATGCGCCTGGTTGAGGGCACATTCCCGGATTACAAGCAGGTAGTGCCAAAGGAGAGCCCGAACTGCCTCCAGCTCGACCGCGACGCGCTGTTGCAGACGGTCCGTCGAGTCTCGCTGCTTTCGAGCGAGAGAGCACGAGGTATTCGGTTCGGTCTCAGCCAAGGTCGACTCGAGATCAGTGCCAACAATCCGGACGTCGGTGAGGCCAGCGAGGATCTCGAGGTTGAGTACTCGGGACCAGACATTGGGGTTGGGTTCAACGCTCGTTACCTGCTCGAGGTCCTGCAGGTGCTTCCGGAGGCCTCGAAGGTCGAATTGGGGCTCGGCGACCAACTCAGTCCAGGGGTACTGAGAGGGGCTGACCCAAGCTATAGCTATGTTGTAATGCCGATGCGTATATGAGCGTCGGCTGAGAAGTCTAAGCAGCCGAAAAACAAAGAGAAACTCGACCGTTCAGGCCTTCGGCAAAGCTTTACTTTTGGGCTTCCGCCTGATACTTCAACAAAATTGTCGAGGGCCCCGGATGCCCCCGTATCGGACCCGGTTCGAAGGCGCTCTCCGGGAGTGATCTTCCGACTCCGCGTAGTGCAGCCGATCTCGCGATGACAGCAGAACCACCAACCGACAAGACCAAGAACACCGGTTCGCAAGAATACGGGGCCGATTCGATCAAAGTTCTCGAGGGCCTCGAGGCGGTGCGAAAGCGCCCCGGAATGTACATCGGTGATACCGGTGAACGGGGGCTTCATCATCTGGTCTTCGAAGTCGTGGACAACTCGATCGATGAAGCGCTTGCTGGCCACTGCGATCACATCGAGGTCGAGATCCACGTCGACAATAGCGTCACCGTAACCGACAACGGCCGTGGCATCCCGGTCGATATCCATCCGAGCGAAGGAGTATCGGCGGCTGAAGTCGTCCTGACCAAACTGCACGCAGGCGGAAAGTTCGACAAGAAGTCCTACACGGTATCAGGCGGCTTGCACGGAGTCGGCGTTTCGGTGGTGAACGCGCTATCGGTGTGGCTCGAGGTCGAGATCCGTCGCGACGGCAGGGTATGGCAGCAGCGGTACGACATAGGAGTTCCTGCCAAGCCCCTGGAGATGGTCGGAAAGACCGAGAAGCGAGGCACCACCGTCCACTTCTTGCCCAACGCGGACATCTTCGAGATCGCCGAATTCAGCTTTGACATTCTGGCGAGCCGCCTGAGGGAACTCGCTTTCCTGAACCGCGGAGTGCGGATCAGCCTCGAAGACCACCGTGGCTCGGCCAAGAAACAGGAGTTCTACTACGAGGGGGGGATCGTCTCATTCGTCGAACACCTCAATCACAAAAAGCAGCCGATCCACAATCGCGTCGTCTATCTCTCCGGTAAGCGCGCCGGCATCGAGATCGAGATCGCGATGCAATGGAACTCTGGCTACGCGGAGAACGTTTACACGTTCGCCAACAACATCAACACCATCGAAGGCGGAACTCATCTCTCCGGTTTCCGTTCCGCACTCACGCGTACGATCAACAACTACGCGACTGCGAACAACGTCATCAAGAAAGCCGAAGAGGCGCTCGAAGGAGACGACTGTCGCGAGGGGCTGACGGCGGTTCTCTCCGTCAAGGTCGCGGAGCCGCAGTTCGAAGGTCAGACCAAGACAAAGCTCGGCAACAGCGAGGTGAAAGGTCTCGTTGAGGCTGTCGTCAACGAGAGTCTGTCTACGTATTTCGAGGAGAATCCTTCCGACGCGCGTAAAGTCGTCAACAAGGGCCTCGAAGCGGCACGTGTCCGCGTTGCGGCGCGAAAGGCCAAGGATCTGGCGCGCCGCAAGGGTGCGCTCGATTCTGCGTCACTGCCGGGAAAACTCGCCGACTGCCAGGAGCGAGATCCTTCGCGCAGCGAGCTCTACATAGTCGAGGGAGATTCGGCCGGCGGATCCGCCAAGCAGGGGCGCGATCGCCGCTACCAGGCCATCCTGCCGCTGCGCGGGAAGATCCTCAACGTCTGGAGAGCTCGTTTCGATCGAACGATTTCTTCAGAAGAAATCCGCGTTCTCATCACCGCACTCGGTACCGGGATCGGAGATGGCGAGGGCGAGAAGATCATCGAGAAGCTTCGCTATCACACGATCGTGATAATGACGGACGCAGACGTGGACGGTTCGCACATCCGCACGCTGCTGCTGACGTTCTTCTTTCGCCATTTCCGTGAACTCATTCAACGCGGTCACGTCTACATCGCGCAGCCGCCTCTCTTCCGGCTCCGACGCAACAAGACGGAGAAGTATCTCAAGGACGAGGCTGGACTGGCCGAGTATCTCGTGGATCTCGGGGTCGAGGACGTCAAGGTGAAGTCCAGGGGTGCTGGCCGCAGCGTCGCTGGTGACCAGCTCAAGCGTGCACTGAAGGAACTGGCGGAAATCGGCTCTCTGCTCAATCTCATCGAGCGCAAGCGGCTCCATCGTGACGTTACGATGCTCGTCGCCTCAATGCAGGAGTTGACGGCTGCTACTCTCGCCGAGCCGGAGGCGCTCGCTCGGATGGTCGAGAAGTTGCGCGGTGATATCGGACAGCAGTACCCGGATCTTCAGCCGGTGCGGATCGAAACATCGGATGATATCGAGCACGGGTGCAAGCGCTTCACGGTTCTGTGTCGCTTGAACGGCGCGACGTCGCGTACGGTCATCGACAAAGGGTTTCTCGAGTCGCCCGAGTTCCATCGGCTCCGCAAGCTCCTCTCGGGAATTTCGAGCATCGGCAAACCACCGTTCGTCGTCACCATGGGCAAGAACGAAATCGAGGTGACCACGCTCGCCGAGTTGCATTCGGTGATCATGGCGAACGCCCGCAAAGGAACCGATATCCAGCGCTACAAGGGGCTCGGCGAAATGAACCCCGAGCAACTCTGGGCCACTACGATGGATCCGGACGCACGGACGCTTCTCCAAGTCAGGGCCGACGACGAGGGCGCGGCCGAGGAAGCGTTCGATGATCTGATGGGCGAGAACGTAGAAACACGCCGCCGGTTCATCGAAGAGAACGCGCTCAACGTGCGCAATCTGGACATCTGACGAGAGTCATGGCGGCGACCGGAAAAAATCCCGCACTTCCCGTCGATATCGAAGACGAAATGCGTAGGTCCTACATGGACTACGCAATGAGCGTCATCGTCGGGCGCGCGCTGCCGGACGTTCGCGACGGTCTCAAACCGGTGCATCGCCGTGTTCTCTTCGCGATGCACGAGCTCGGGAACGAATGGAACAAGGCTCCGAAGAAATCGGCGCGAGTGGTCGGCGACGTCATCGGCAAGTACCATCCCCACGGGGACTCGGCTGTCTATGACACCATCGTGCGCATGGCGCAGGACTTTTCGATGCGTTACCCGCTCGTTGCGGGCCAGGGTAACTTCGGGTCGATCGACGGCGACCCGCCGGCTGCGATGCGCTACACGGAAGTGCGGCTGGCACGTATCGCCGGCGAGATGCTCGCCGACCTCGACAAGGAAACCGTCGATTTCATCCCGAACTACGACGAGACGACGCACGAACCGGCGGTACTTCCGAGCAAAATCCCCAATCTCCTGATCAACGGGTCTTCGGGCATCGCCGTCGGAATGGCGACGAACATACCGCCACACAACCTGGTTGAAGTGTGCGATGCACTGCTCGCGGTGATCGCCGACCCGGAAATCAAGCTGGAGAAGCTCCTGCGAATCGTCACGGGGCCGGATTTCCCGACCGGCGGGATAATTTACGGCCGCCAACCGATCCTCGATGCCTATCGAACGGGACGCGGGATACTCACCGTGCGTGCGCAAGCGGGCACAGAGACGGAAGAACGAACCGGGCGCACGCGCATCGTCGTCACGGAGATTCCGTATCAGGTCAACAAGACGCGCTTGCTCGAGAAGATCGCCGAGCTCGTCAACGAGAAGAAGCTCGAGGGGATTTCCGACCTGCGCGACGAGTCTGATCGCGACGGCATGCGTGTCGTGATCGAACTCAAGCGCGACGCGGTGCCCCTGGTGGTCCTCAACAACCTCTACAAGCACACGCCGATGCAGGAATCCTTCGGCATCATCCTGCTCGCGCTGGTCGGGGGTCGCCCTCGGCTGCTCGGACTCAAGGATCTTCTCGAGGAGTTTCTCGCCCATCGCAAGGAGATCGTCACGCGCGCGACCGCGTTCGATCTGCGGAAGGCGGAAGCGCGTTTGCACATTCTCGAGGGGTTGAAGATCGCGCTCGACAACCTCGACGCGGTGATCAAACTCATCCGCGCATCGAAGGACGCGGCGGCGGCCAAAGAAGGCCTGATGAGCAACTTCGGGCTGACCGAGATCCAGGCCCAAGCGATTCTGGACATGCGCCTGCAGCGGCTCACGGGGCTCGAGCGCGACAAGATCCTCGAAGAGTACCGCGATACGCAGAAGCTCATCGAACGCTTCAAGCAGATCCTCGCGGACGAAGGCGAGGTACTCGAGATCATCGCTGCCGATCTCAACGCTCTCAAGAAACAGTACGGGGACGAGAGACGTACGCAGATCGTCGACGCCTCCAGCGAGATCACGATCGAAGACATGATCGTCGAGGAAGAGATGGTCGTGACCGTCTCTCACGACGGCTACATCAAACGCAACGCGATTTCGCTCTATCGACAGCAGCGGCGCGGCGGGCGTGGCAAGGTCGGGGCGGCGACCAAGGGCGACGATTTCATTGCTCATATGTTCACCGCGTCGACTCACGACTACATCCTGTTCTTCACGAACCGCGGTCGCGTGTATTGGAAGAAGGTCCATGAGGTTCCGCAGGCGGGGCGGTCCGCGCGCGGGAAAGCCATCGTCAACCTGCTGCAACTGGGATCGGGCGAACAACTGTCGGCTTTTCTGTCGGTGCGCGAGTTCCGCGAGGATGCGTACATCCTGTTCGCAACCGCACGCGGCGTCGTCAAGAAGACCCCGCTCCTCGAGTACTCGCGTCCGAGAGCCTCCGGAATCATCGCCATAGACCTCGGCGACGGGGACGAACTGATAGCCGCGCGCCTGACCACCGGCGAAGAGCAGGTGGCCATGGCTACGCAGAGCGGCCAGTTGGTGCGATTCGAGGAGGGCGAAGTGCGTCCGATGGGGCGTGGCGCCGGCGGAGTCCGCGGCGTCAGCGTCGGGGAAGATGACCGCATGGTGGCGATGGAGATAGTCCGCCCGGGCGCGACCTTGCTGACGGTTTCGGCCAATGGCCTGGGCAAGCGAAGCTCGATCGACGACTATCGCCTCATTCACCGCGGCGGTACCGGCGTGCGGACGATGGAAGTGACGCAGAAGACGGGTCCGGTCGTCGGTGTTCTGCAGATCCTCAGCGACGAGGACGAAGTGATGCTGGTTACCAACGGCGGCAAGATGATCCGCATAGCGATGCGCAACGTCCGCGTGCAGGGCCGCAACACTCAGGGAGTGACGCTTTTCAAGCTAGAGACGGAGACGGGCGAACAGGTCGTCTCGGTCGCCCCAGTGGTCGAGAAGGACCAGGGCGGCGACGAAGAATAGGGAGACGGCTGCGATGCGTGCCGCCGTGATCGGTGCGGGGAGTTGGGGAACGGCCCTGGCGGGCATCCTCGCGGACAAGGCCTATGACGTCGTCCTCTGGTCGCGGGGCGCTGAGGTGGCGGACGCGATCAATCTCCATCACGAGAACCGCGCTTACCTTCCAGGCACGCAGCTGCCCGTCGCGCTACGTGCCTCCGCGGACTTGGCCGAGGTGCTGGACGGCGCCGGACTCGTAGTGGCGGTGGTTCCCTCACATGCGATGCGCGAGACGATGCGACGGGCTGCACCTCACGTCGCGCCCGATGCTCTGGTGGTTTCGGCGAGTAAGGGGATCGAAGACGAGACTCTCGAAACGATGTTCGCGGTGATTTCGGAATGCGTCGGGGACGAGAGCCGTGTCGGCGCGATCTCGGGGCCCAGCTTCGCCGCGGAGGTTGCGGCGGGGAAACCGGCGGTGGTCGTGGCGACGGCAACGGCGGATTCGGTAGCGGAGCGGATCCAGCGGCACTTCCACGCCCGCATGCTGAGGGTCTACCGCAGCACCGACGTCGTTGGAGTGGAACTCGGTGGGGTGGTCAAGAACGTGATGGCGATCGCGACCGGCGTTTCCGACGGGTTGGGGTACGGTCTGAACGCCAGGGCCGCAACCATCACCCGGGGGCTGGCCGAAATTCTTCGTTTGGCGCTGTCGATGGGTGGACGGACCGAGACCCTCTCCGGATTGGCCGGCGTGGGAGACTTGGTCCTGACCTGCACCGGAGATCTGTCGCGAAACCGGCAAGTCGGGCTGCGTCTGGGGCGTGGAGAGAGCATCTCGGAGATTCTCGGGGGCATGAGAATGGTCGCCGAAGGCGTTCGGAATACCAAGGCAGTCAAGCACTTGGCCGAACGGCAAGGTGTCGAGATGCCGATCGTGAAATGCGCCTACAAGGTGCTGTACGAAGGTATGCCACCCGGCCAGGCGCTGGAGGAACTCTTCGGCCGCAGCCTAAAGCCTGAATTCCACTAGTCGCGTCGATCACTTTGAGTTGAGCAAGCGGCGGCTTGTGCGTTGACAATTGTGGTCTTCGCTGACACAAAGCCCGGGCTGCAGTCCGAGGGACTGCGTGCCCTGTCGGGTGTACCGCTGAGGAAGCGCTGCCGTGAAGAGAACCTATCAGCCAAGCAATCTTAGTCGACGTCGTCGCCATGGGTTTCGTGCCCGTATGGCTACCCCTGGTGGCAGGATGGTGATCAATCGGCGTCGTGCCAAGGGTCGCAAGAGGCTGGCGGTCACGACTCCGCCGAAGAGCGCGCGAAGGTAGAAACGGACCGGCGTCTGACAAGGGCACGGCGCATCCGGTCGCGGCGGGATTTTCTACGACTGCAGCGTGACCGACGCGGCAAGGTGGCCCAGCATTTCTTGGTGCTCCAGGGAGCGAGTCCGATGAGTGAGACTCGCATTGGAGTGACCGCGAGCCGTAAGGTCGGCGGCGCGGTCCAGCGAAACCGGGTGAAGCGCTGGGTCCGAGAGTATTTTCGATTGCATCGAACAGAGTTGCAGCCAGGCTCCGACATCGTTGTCATCGCAAGGGCTGGCGCGGATAAACTGAGCTTTGAGGATGTCGAACGGGAACTGGGAGCTGTTCTCAAGCGGGACGGTGGCAGCGGCCGGGACCGGTAAGCGGTCTCGTGCGCATGGCCTCTCCGCCGTATGGCTCTCTCCCCTCTTTCTCGCGCTGATCGCGCTATACCAAAAGGCCATTTCGCCTCTATTGGGTGCGAACTGTCGCTTTCATCCCACCTGCTCAAACTATGCCGCCGAGGCGATTGAGCGCCATGGACCGTTTCGCGGTTCCGCGCACGCCTTGGGACGCATCGTCCGTTGTCACCCGTGGAACCCGGGGGGATACGACCCCGTGCCGCGGCCACGCGATTTCGAGGACTAGGCTGCAGCCGCCGGAGGCGGCTGAGTGGAAAACAGACTAGCGCTTGCCCTTACCCTTTCGCTGGTGATCCTGATCGGATTCCAGCTTCTGGGACCAAAGCCACCCGAGCCGGTCGCGCCCGCAGCGATTGATCAACCCGTGGGAGGCCCCGCCGTGGCACCCGAGACTCGGAGCGGTGATGCCGCTGTTCCTCAGGCGGCGTCGGCGGAGCCGACCGATCCCGGAGCCATCGTCGAGGTCAAGACGGAACTCTTCCGCGCGCAGTTCGCTTCGCGCGGGGGGAGGATGTTGCACTTCGAACTGGGCCAGTACCGCGCCTCTGCCGATGCCGGCAGCGGTCCGCACGATCTCGTTCTGAGCACCAACCTCGCGCCGTTGGCGCTCGCGTGGATGACCTCTTCGGGTACGTTGGTTGATGATCGCTCGGTTCTCTACGACGTTAGTGCGACCGCAACCACCGTGGGGCCTGGCGGAGCGGCCACCGTTACCATGCGAGGGAAGACCGCCGGCGGTGCATCCATAACCAAGACCCTGGTTCTGCACGACGGCTCCTATCTCCTGGACTACGACGTTTTGACCGATGGCCTGGGCCAGACCCCGTTGGCGGTGGGATGGTCCAGGAGCATCGATCACCAGGCGTCGCAGCGGGATACCATCGGTCCGGTGGCGTTCGTCGATGGCAAGATTCACGCGTTCAATGCCGCCACCCTGACGGAGACGTCGGTCACCCAGGGCCAGGTGTCGTGGGCGGGCTATGCGGAGCATTATTTCCTGGCAGCTTTCGTTCCCGACCAACGCCAGCTGCTCAAACTGGTCGCGTCGGTCACGGACGCAACCGGTAACGCGATGCTTTGGACTTCTGCTCCGGCCGCGAGTGTCCGGTATCAACTCTATCTGGGTCCCAAGGCGCTCAAGGACTTGGACAAACTCGGCCACGACCTGGGCGGTGCGGTCGATTTGGGTTGGTTCTGGTTCGTGGCGCGGCCTCTTCTGTGGGCCCTGCTGCTGATCGAACGCGTGGTCGGCAACTACGGCATCGCGATCATCCTGCTCACCGTGGCGACCAGAATCCTGCTCTACCCGATCAACGCGAAGCAGATGGCGGCGATGAAGGGCATGCAGAAGATCCAGCCCGAGATCCAGAAGATCCAGGAGCGCTTCAAGGACGATCGCGAGAAGCTCAATCAGGAAATGATGGAGCTTTACCGGCGGCACAAGGTCAATCCCCTTGCCGGGTGCCTGCCGATGTTCCTTCAGCTACCGGTGTTCATCGGACTGTACAACGTGCTCCTTCAAGCCATCGAGATACGGCAGGCGCCGTTCTTCGGGTGGATCGTCGACCTGTCTCAGCCGGATCGGTTGGGACAATTGTCGATCCCGTTCGTTTCCCCGCCAGGGATACCAGTCATGACGCTGCTCATGGGCGCGAGCATGATTCTACAGCAGCGCATGACTCCGAGTACGGCCGATCCTGCGCAACAGCGGATGATGATGCTGATGCCGGTAGTGTTCACCGTCATGTTCGTGAACTTCCCCGCAGGTCTGGTTCTGTACTGGCTCTCCAACAACATCCTCTCGATTGCTCAGCAAGCGTTGGCCAATCGCAGTCAGAGCTAGGAAATTACGATGGCTACCACCATAGACGCACAAGGTCGCACCGTCGACGAAGCAATTCAGATCGCCCTGAATCAACTGGGAGCCAGCCGGGATAAGGTGGAGATAGAAATCATCCATCATCCTCGACGCGGTTTCCTTGGGATAGGCGCCCGGCGGGCCAAGGTCCGCGCCACCCTTCGTCAGGGAGTCATGCTCGACGGAGAGGAATTCGATATGTCCGGCGGAGGGCTTCAAGAGAAGCCAAGAAGGCGCAGGAGGCGCGGCGGAAAGGGCCGGGGGCGCGGCGAAAGTGAGACCGAAAGCTCGGCGTCGGAGCGTCCTGAAGTCGAGCGCGACAGATCGCGAGAGGGAGATCGGGGCAGACGCGGCGGCGATAGGCCGGCGGACGGCGAATCTCGGCAGTCGGGCGGACGCGGGCGCGAAGACCGGCGCGGACGCGGTGAGCAGCAACGCGGTCGGGACGAATCGCGAGGGGGTGGGCGCGGCGACCAGCGCGACCGACGCCAGCAGCAAACTGGCGGTGCCGGCCAGAGCGGGCGCGCCCGCGGCGGGACGCAGGGCCAGGATCCGCGGCCGCGTCCGGAGCCACCGGCGCAGGCTCCTCCGATGGCAACGGTTTCGGTCGAGCGGGAGCCGTCGCCGCCGATGCCGGAGCGACCGCCGAGGTCGTCAGTCCGTCAACCTGAGCGCGAAGTGGACGCGACGATCTCGAGAGAGCAGGAGGCGTCCGGCGGGGCCGTCAGCGTAGAGTGTCTCGACCCCGCGGTGATTCGAGACCGCGCTCGAGAACTCGTCGCGGAGCTGATCGCGGGGATGGGATTCAGCGCTGAGATTGCTTCGTGGGTTGACGAGGCAACACACGAAATCGTGGTGTCCGTGCGCTCCGAAAGCGAGGGCCTGCTCATTGGGCGCCGCGGCCAGACTCTCGACGCCCTGGAGCACGTGATCAATCGTATGGTCTTGCGTGGGGAAGGGACTGGCGAAGGGCGCGTTCTGCTGGACATCGGGGACTACCGACGGAGGCGGCGAGAGACCTTGATCGAGCTCGCCGACCGGCTTCGGACGCGGGCGCTGGGCGAGCGACGCACCGTTCAGGTGAGTCCGATGAGTCCCCGTGATCGCAAGTTTTTCCAGCAGGCGCTCGCTGCGGACTCCTCGGTAGAGGTAAGGGCGCTCGGCGCGGGCTTCTACAGGCGAATGATCGTGGCCCCCGCCGGAATGGGTCCTGCCGCGTTGGCCGAGGCGGAAGCCGCGGCGCGGAGCTTCGGCGACGAGGATGCGGTCGATGAGCTGAGTGAAGCATTCTCGTCGGCGGAATCCTCCGAGAGCTGACGACGGTTGAAAGTATTGCGGACGGAGTTCGGCAAGGAGCAATGCGACACCGCGATGAGCCGCCGCCGGAACTGGCTCGAGCGTGCCCCCGAGGCTCCCGGCCAAGCGCACCCGACGATACGGGCTTCCGGATGAGGCCTCGCTGCGCGGTGCGTCTGGCGACCCGTTTCGCGGGCAACAGTGTATTTGTCTGACACAATCGTGGCGTGCGCCACCGCCCCTGGACGCGGTGCGATCGCGATAGTGCGCCTCAGCGGCCCGCAATGCGTTGCCATTGCCGAGCGCATGTTCCAGCCCCGATCGCAGTGCGGGCTCGAGCCGTGGCGACTGACGAGGGGGAACGTTATCGACTCCCGGAGCGGCCAGTGCCTCGACGATGCGCTGGCTGTCTACTGTCCGGCTCCTCGAACCTATACCGGCGAAGACGTTCTAGAGTTCCACTGTCACGGCGCGCCGGTCGTGGTCGAGCAGGTCGTTGCGGGAGCGGTCGCGTGTGGCGCTCGCGTCGCCGAGCCCGGTGAGTTCAGCCGCCGAGCAGTGCTCAACGGCAAGATGGACCTGCTCCAGGCAGAGGCGATCGCGGACCTCGTAAACGCTCGGGTGGCCGCCGGCGCGCGCGCGGCCTGGGATCAACTCCAGGGGGCGCTCTCCCGGCGTCTGCAAAGTATCCGGCATGACCTGTTGCGCGTCCTCGCCGATGTCGAAGCAAGTCTGGACTTTTCCGATGACGAACTTCCCGAGGAAGACTGTCAGCGTCGGGTTGACGCAATCGCCGCCGTCCAGAAAGAGATCAGGAACCTTCTGAGCGGGTTCTCGGCGTCGAGGCGGGTCCGAAACGGAATCCGGGTCGTGTTCACTGGGCTGCCAAACGCCGGCAAGTCGAGTTTGATCAACCGCTTGCTCGGGTTCGGTCGGATGATTGTATCGAAGGAGCCGGGTACCACCCGTGACGTGGTTGAGGAGTGTGTGGATCTGGGTGGCATGGCCTTCGTATTGGCCGACACCGCGGGGCTCCGGGAAAGCGATAGCAGTGCCGAAACCGAAGCTGTCTCGCGGGCACGGGCAACGCTGAGGGAAGCCGATGTGACCGTATGCGTGGTGGACTCTTCTGTACCTTACGACGCCGCCGACGCGGAAGGTGGGGGAATGCCTCGTGAAGAGACCGGTGCGCGGCGCGTCGTCGTGTTCAACAAGTCCGATCTGGCGTGCGTCTTGACGCGAGCGGCGAGAGAGTCGCTCTCGAGGCGAGCTGACCGTGTGTTGCGGGCGAGTGCGGCTACCGGTGAGGGGTGCGATGCCTTGGGAGAGGCGCTGCGAGAGATCGGTTCCGACATAACAGGCCCTGAAGCAGCGGGAATCAGCCGGATCCGGCATCAGGAAGCTCTGGGCCGTACACTCGAGAGCCTGGCAGCTGCTCGGACACTCGCCGCCGACGAAACAGTGCCGGAGTTGGTCGCCTTGGAACTGCGACAGGCCCTGCGCGAATTGGAGTCGCTTACGCAACCATTCGACAACGAGGAAGTGCTCGATCGGATTTTCGCCGAGTTTTGCATCGGGAAGTAGCGCGTCGCCGCGCCCGCGGGATCAACGATGGAAAAAGACTTCGACGTAGTCGTGGTAGGGGCCGGTCACGCGGGCATTGAAGCCGCGCTTGCCGCAGCCCGTATGGGTTTGAAGACGCTGATGCTGACGCTGAACCTCGACAGCATCGGGCAGATGTCGTGCAATCCGGCGATAGGCGGTATCGGGAAGGGTCATCTGGTTCGTGAAATCGACGCCCTGGGCGGCGAGATGGGCCGGGCGATCGACGAATGCGGCATACAGTTTCGCAAGCTCAACACCCGCAAGGGACCGGCCGTCCAAGCGTCGCGCGCTCAAGCCGACAAGGCCCGCTATCGATCGCGTATGAAGCGGGTGGTGGAATCGACCGAGCGTCTTACCGCGATGCAGTCGCACGTGACCGATCTGTTGGTGGAGAACGGCAGCGTTTGCGCCGTCGTCACCGAGCACGGCGAGAGTCTCTCCTGCAGCGCCGTGATCGTCACCGCGGGTACGTTTCTCAACGGCCTGATTCATGTCGGTGATCGTCGCCAAAGCGGAGGGCGCGCGGGAGACCGCGCAGCGAGCGGATTGACGGCAGCGCTGGAGAGGGTTGGCCTGGCGACCGGCAGGCTCAAGACGGGTACCTGTCCGCGCCTTGACGCTCGAACGATCGATTACTCCGCGCTGAGCCGGCAGCCGGGCGAGGCGGTGCCGGAGGGTTTCTCGTTCGATCGGAGGCCTCCGGCCCTCCCGCAAGTCTCGTGTCACCTCACCTACACAACTCCGTTGACGCATCGCATCATACGCGAATCGATCGATAGATCACCGATCTACAACGCAACCATATCGTCGCGAGGACCGCGCTATTGCCCGTCGATCGAAGACAAGGTGATGAAGTTTCCGGAGCGGGACAGGCATCGCATATTCCTCGAGCCGGAAGGCTTGGATACGGTCGAGGTCTATCCGAACGGGCTGTCGACTTCGCTTCCTCTCGACGTCCAGAAACGTTTTGTCGCGACGATTCCAGGGTTGGAGCGGGCGATCATCGTGCGTCCCGGGTACGCGATCGAGTACGACTACGTCGCGCCGACTCAGCTCTGGCCGTCACTCGAGACGAAGCCGGTGCGTGGCCTTTTCTTGGCCGGCCAGATCAATGGCACGACGGGTTATGAAGAAGCGGCTGCGCAGGGACTCATCGCGGGCATCAACGCGGCCCGCTTTGTAAGACGCGAACAGCCGGTGGTGCTGTCGCGGTCCAGTTCGTACATCGGCGTGCTGGTAGATGACCTGGTAACACGCGGAGTAGATGGAGAACCTTACCGCATGTTCACCTCGCGGGCGGAATTCCGCCTGCTGCTCCGGGAGGACAACGCCGACCTGCGTCTCGCGGAGATTTCCCGGCTCATCGGGCTGCTGGATGCCGAGAGGCTCGGGGCTCTGGCCGCAAAGGAGAGCGCGGTCCGCGAGGCTGTCGACGAGCTCCGGTCGCTGAAGGTTCTGCCAGACCGGGAGACCAACGCGAGGCTCCTTTCGAATGGCCGTGCCGAGATCAATTCGCCGGTTTCGGGATTCGAACTGCTCAAGCGTCCCGGGATGACGGTAAAGGCGCTGGCCGAATCGACGGGTGTGCGGAGGTGGGCGGCGGAGATTGAGAAACTAGTGGAGATCGAGGCCGTCTATGAAGGGTACATTCGCCGGCAGTCTGACGAAGTGCGTCGACTGGAAGGCCTCGAGAATGCGCCGATCCCGTCGGACCTGGCGTTTTGCAGCGTGGAAGGGCTTTCTACTGAGGTAACGGAGAAACTCTCCCGGATTCAACCGAGGTCTCTCGGCCAGGCGGCTCGCATCAGCGGCGTCACGCCGGCTGCGATCAGCGCGCTCGCGGTCCACCTGAGGAAGCGAGGGCTGGGTTGATGGCGGCCAGAAGCGAGGAGCGCGACGCGCTGGTGTGCGGTGCAACCGATCTGGGAGTGGTGCTGAACGCCGAGCAAGCCTCCAAGCTGATTGATTTCCTTGATCTCTTGTACGTCTGGAATCGTGCGTCTCGCTTGACTAAGGTCGTGCGTGAAGACGCGGTTCGGATCCATCTCCTTGATTCTTTGAGCGTCTGCCCATTGCTGAGCCCGCGGACTGTAGCGGATCTCGGGAGTGGGGCGGGACTTCCTGGCATCCCCCTCGCAGTGGCCCGGCCGGATCTCCGTTTCCATCTCGTAGAATCCAACCGTCGCCGGTGCAGCTTCCTCTACGAGGTCGTTCGTACGCTAGATCTCAGCAATGCCTCTGTCGTGGAGACGGACGTGGAGAGCCTCGGCCGATCGGGGCGATCGTTCGACACCGTTCTGAGCCGGGCCTTTCGTCCGCCGGCCGAGTTCCTGGTGATTGCAGGAAGGCTCTTGGCGGTCGGCGGTCGCGCAATCGTTATGGGAGGGGAGTCAAGGCCGTGCGTCAGCAGCTGTTCTCTGGAGCACCGAGCCGTTCTGGAGGTTGAATTCGAACGCCGGTTGGCGCTTCCGCTAGGCGGGGAGAAACGGTCGCTCGTAGCTCTGCGTCGAATCGCTTAGACTGTCGGTCAAGCCACGGCGTCAGGTATCCGGGATTGTTTCACGTGAAACACGCGCGCGCTTTGGCCGTACGGCGAGTTCGCCCAAGAGCCGGCCACCGCTAACGGCCGCCGCTCGATACGGGCGATGTACGCGAGTACGCTGAGTTTCCGGGCTTTTCTCACCGGCTCGCCCGGATCCGAGCAAATCGGCCGTCACCGCCGCGGCCTAATGCTCTCGGGCCTCGAGCCGGTTGGCTCTGTGCGAGAGTTCTTGGCGTTGCAGTTCCTGGCGTGGTACCCAGGTTAACAGCGGGTAGTCGTTGTGGAGAGGTGGAATGGGGTTGACGATCGCGGTTGCGAATCAGAAGGGCGGGGTCGGTAAGACGGCGACGGCCATCAATCTGAGTAGCGCGCTAGCCCTCGAAAAGCGGCGAGTTCTCCTGATCGATCTGGACGCGCAGGGCAGCGCGACCAGCGGACTGGGCTTGCGCTGCGAGACGGCAGCTTCCGTATACGATGTGCTTCTCGGCCGCATTCGGCTTGACGAGGCGATTCTGGCTACCGCAACTCCGGGTCTGGACTTGGTGCCGGCTACGCGGGAATTGGCCGGAGCGGAAGTGGAACTCGTCTCGATGGCGGACCGGCACTGGAAGCTGAGGGACCAGCTTGCGTCGGTCAAGGGTTCCTACGACTGCATACTCATCGATTCTCCGCCAGCCCTGGGAATGCTCACTCTCAATGCGCTCTGCGCGGCGGACGGGGTCTTGATCCCGCTCCAGTGCGAATTCTATGCGCTTGAAGGCCTGGGCGCCCTGCTGGGCACGATCGATCGGATCAGGACGGCACTAAATCCGTCGCTGGAGGTCTTGGGCATCCTGCTGACCATGTACGACGCGCGGACCTCGCTGAGCCGCCACGTCGCCCGAGAGGTCCGCGCGCACTTCGGAGACAAGGTGCTGAACGCGATGGTCCCGCGCAATGTCCGAATAAGCGAAAGTCCGTCGCACGGCCTGTCCGTCATCGCTTACGACCCCACCTCGGCTGGCGCGGCGGCGTATCGGCAAGTCGGACGGGAAGTGCTCGCGGCGATTTCGCGCCGCTTGGGGCATACGCCGATTCCAGGTCGCCGGGAGGAGGAGAATGAGACAGCCGCTAGGTAGAGGCCTTGACGCGATCTTGGGCGACGCGCCGGAGATCCAGCAGCCCGGCAGCCGCCAGCCCGGTGTGGCACAGGGGCCCCCATTCGGGGGCGTAAATGAAGGGAAGCCGCTGCTCGTTCCGATTGAGAGGGTGATGGCCGGAAGGGGGCAGCCGCGCAGACATTTCGACGATGCGCAGCTCGACGAGTTGGCCGCCTCCATCCGCGAGAAAGGGATCCTGCAGCCGCTGGTCGTCGTTGCTCGCTCGGGTTCGTACGAGTTGATAGCGGGGGAACGGCGTTTGCGCGCTGCCGCAAGGGCGGGTCTTGATAAGGTGCCGGTGATCGTCCGTGAAGCCGAGAGCGATTCGGAGATGCTTGAGCTGGCGCTGGTCGAAAATATCCAGCGCGAGGACCTCGGTCCGTTGGAGCGAGCCCGGGCGTATGAGCGCTTGCTGGAGGCGTACGACCACACGCATGAAGATATCGCGCGAAAGATCGGGAAAGCGCGCGCGACCGTCGCCAATACACTTCGACTCCTCGCGCTCCCCAGACCAGTGCTGGACGCGTTGGAGCAGGGTCTGCTGACAGAAGGCCACGCACGGACGCTCCTGTCTCTCAGCACTGCCTCCAGGCAGATCGAGGGTATGCAGGCAATTGTCCGAGGATCGCTCTCCGTGCGTGACGCGGAGCAATTGGTGAAGGACTGGCTCCGGCCGGGCGCCTCGATTCGCCCGGAGGTCGCCGGCGCGAAATCCCGGGTCGGGTCTGCTATCGAGCAATCACTGAGCCGCGCGCTCGGGACGAAAGTCCGTGTCCGCGGGAGTGAAACGAGGGGCCGCATCGAAGTTGAGTTTTACTCCAAGGAAGAATTAACCCGACTTATCGACGTCATCGCCGGCGGAAGATCGGTCTAACTTTTGACAACTATCGAATGCGGTGGTAGCCGAGGGCCTCGCGATCGGGACAACGCCGGGTTTTGTTCAAGAAGCGTGCGAGGCATGCCGCGGGCTCGCCTCACGGACCGTTTCGTCCATTTCGAATTCTGGCGAGTCGGACCCCGCCCTGTGCGCGGGTTAGAAAGTAAGGGGCCTGAGCTCGCATCTTCGCATGCTGACGTTTCCACCGGACTACACATTTCTCGTTCAGTTCGTGGCGTTCTTCGCCCTGCTGATCGTACTTTCGCGTCTTCTTTTTTCGCCTTTCCTGCAACTGCTGGCCGAACGCGAAGCGCGCACGGTCGGGGATGCGGAACGCGCGGCGACCGAGCGCACCGACGCGGAGCGGTTGGCGACGAGGATCGAAGCAGATCTCGCCAAGGTCCGCGCGCAGGCGATGAACGAGGTCGAGACGGTTCGTCGTTCAACCAGGGAGGAGGAGGCTAGGCTCTTCTCGGCCGCCCAGGGCGAAGCGTCCGCACGATTGGCCGACTTGCGGTCTTCAATTTCGGCCGCCGCCGCGCAGGCTCGCAGCGCGCTTGCCGCGGATGCCAGGAGCGTCGCGGACCAGATGGTGACAAGCATCCTCGGGCGAGGAGGCCGGTTATGAACTCGAGGCGTGCTAGCAGACTGCTGACACTGAGCTTGGGGCTAGTCGTGTCGCCGCTAACTCTGTCCGTCTGCTTCGGCAACGAGGCGGGGGCGCACGCCGATGAAGCATCCGCGGACTGGGCGGGCCTGGGGTTCGCGGTTATCAACTTCTCGCTCTTTCTGATGGTGCTGCTTCGGTTCGCTTGGCCTGCGCTGCGCGACTTCCTGCATGGCCGTAAACGCGAAATCGCCGAGGCCATGTCGACGGCTGCCCGAGCGATGGCCGAGGCCGAGCAAATTCGACGGGAATACGCCGCTAAGGAAGCGGCCCTGGATGAGACGTGCCGCAAGATGGTCGATGAGATCCGCGAGGGCGCTGCGGCCGACCGACAGCGAGCGCTGGTGGCGGCAACTGAGGCTGCGGAACGCCTGAAGGCAGACGCTGAGCGTCAAGCCGCGTCCGAGCTCGCGCGCGCGCGGCGAGAGTTGCGAGCAGAAGCGGCGCGTCTCGCGGCCCGGCTTGCGGAGGCTCAAATCAGGGAGAAGCTGGACGCGGCGGATCGGTCGCGGCTGGTCCAGGACTTCGTGGCCGGAGTACCTCAATCATGACTCCGGGCGCGGTAGCCAGACGCTACGGGAGAGCTCTTTTTGAACTGGCCCGAGAGGCGAGCCAGGTCGAGCCGATTGGCGAACTGCTCGCGATCGTCGCTGCCGCGGTATCTTCGTTGGAGCCGGGTTCTCTTGCGCCCGGGCTACTCACGCTCCAGCAGCGTCACCAGCTTGGAGCGGCCTTGGCCCCGACGTTCGGGCACCAACCGCTGCTGAGTCGGTTCGTCGGAGTGCTCGCCGAGAACGACAGGTTAGGCCAGATCCCGGCGATCGCGCGAACCTACGAACGCTTGGGTGACGCCGCCGCTGGTCGCGTCCGTGTCCGAGTGCGCAGCGCGAGTCCGCTGACGGACGCCGAACTGGACTCGATCCGCGAGAGCCTAGAGCGCCTTACCGGTCACGTCGTCGTCCCAGAGCTGGAGATAGACGACGATTTGATCGGCGGCGTCACGGTCGAGAGCCAAGGCCGTGTCTACGACGGAAGCATTCGAACCCAGCTCGCTTTACTCGAGCGCCGCATGGCGGGCGAGGTCTGATTAGACCGGTCGCGAGCGCGCTCGATAGAAATTTTTCAGCGCGGTCGCCCCGCCTCGAAGAACCCGGAGGAAGTCGGTGCAGCAGATCAAGGCATCCGAGATCAGCGATATCATTAAGCAGCAGATTCAGGACTTCGGCCGTAAGGTGGAAGTTCGTGAGACCGGTCGCGTTCTGGCTACCGGTGACGGGATCGCGCGCATTCACGGGCTCGATCGTGCCGCGGCCGGTGAACTCCTGGAGTTCGAGGGCGGCAAGTTCGGCATGGTTCTGAACCTCGAAGAGGACAATGTCGGGGCGGCGGTATTTGCTGACCCTGAACTGGTCCGCGAGGGATCCGAGGTACGGCGGACAGGACGTATCGCGGACGTGCCGGTAGGCGATGCGCTGCTGGGCCGCGTGGTGAATGCGCTGGGTCAGCCCATCGATGGCCTTGGCGAGCTCAAGACGGACCAGCGGCGCCGGATCGAAGTCAAAGCGCCGGGTATCGTGCTCCGCGCTCCCGTCAAGCAGCCCCTGCAGACAGGGATCAAGGCGATCGATTCGATGATTCCCATCGGTCGCGGTCAGCGCGAACTGATCATCGGGGATCGGCAGACGGGGAAGACGGCGATCGCGCTCGACACAATCATCAATCAGAAGGGCGGCGACGTCCTCTGTATCTACGTCGCCATCGGGCAGAAGCGATCGACCGTGGCCCAGGTCGTCGAGCGTCTCAAGAAGCACGGAGCGATGGACTACACCATCGTCGTAGCTGCGACGGCGTCCGAGTCGGCTCCGCTTCAGTTCCTCGCCCCATACACTGGCGTGACGATGGGCGAGTACTTTCGCGACAATGGCCGTCACGCGCTCATAATCTACGACGATCTTTCGAAGCAGGCGGTCGCGTACCGGCAGCTCTCGTTGTTGTTGCGTCGCCCTCCGGGCCGAGAAGCGTACCCAGGCGACGTTTTCTACCTGCACTCCCGTCTTCTCGAACGTGCCGCAAAGATGAGTGATGCGGCGGGAGGAGGCTCGCTCACGGCTCTGCCTATCATCGAGACACAGGCCGGTGACGTTTCCGCCTACATTCCGACCAACGTCATTTCGATCACGGATGGCCAGATCTATCTGGAGACCGATCTCTTCTACTCCGGTGTTCGCCCTGCCGTGAACGTCGGCTTGTCAGTGTCGCGCGTCGGCGGGTCGGCTCAGATCAAGGCCATGAAGCAAGTGGCCGGAACGCTTCGTCTCGATCTTGCCCAGTATCGAGAGATGGCGGCCTTTGCCCAGTTCGGTTCTGATCTGGATGCTTCGACGCAACGGATGCTTTCGCGCGGTCAACGCCTCGTGGAGATTCTCAAGCAGGACCAGTACGTACCGCTCCCCGTGGAGAGCCAGATCGTCATAGTTTACGCCGCGATCAACGGTTTCATAGACGGGGTCGAGCCGGCACATATCCGGCGCTACGAGGAGGAAATGCGCAGTTTCCTCGGTCGCGCGCATCCCGAGGTCTACGCCAGTATTCGAGAGAAGAGAGAGATGTCGGACGACGTAAAGGCGAAGCTGAATGCTGCTCTTGCGGAGTTCCAGGGAATTTTCGGGGCTTGAGTAGACCGTGCCCAGCCTGAAGCACACACGAAAGCGCATCGCTTCGGTCCGCAATACCCAGCAGATCACGAAAGCGATGAAGATGGTCTCGGCCGCGAAGCTCCGCCGTGCTCAGGAGGCCGCCGAGAACGCGAGACCCTACGGACAGCGGCTCGAGGAGTTACTCGCGAGCGTTGCGGCCACCGTGGGTGAGGAGAGTCATCCTTTCCTGCAGCCAGGATCCGGTGCGCCGGCCGAAGTGATCGTCATAACCTCTGACCGTGGCCTCTGCGGCGGTTACAATGCCAACTTGATAAAGAAGGCCGAGGCTTTCCTCCGTAGCGACGATGGGAGAGACGCGACCCTGGTTACGTGCGGGCGGCGTGGGGACGATTATTTCAGGAAGCACCGTGGGTCGAGTCTGCGCGAGCGTCACGTCAATCGCGTGGGCGGTTTCGACCTCGCGTTGGCGCGCGAAGTGGCGGGTACGGCTGCGGAGCGTTTTCTTTCGGGCAGTGCCGGAGCGGTCTACCTCGTGTATTCGCAGTTTCGATCGGCGATAGCCCAGTTCCCGGTTCTGGTGCGATTGTTGCCGGTGGAAGCCTCGACTCGCGCCGTGACGGATGTCGAGTATTTGTGCGAGCCGACGGCGGCCACGTTGTTGCGATCACTGTCGGCTCGTTACATCGAGACTAAAGTCTACCAAGCGATGCTCGAGGCCACTGCGAGTGAACACGGGGCGCGGATGACGGCCATGGACAGTGCTGCCCGCAACGCGTCGGACATGATTGATCGACTCACGCTTCAGATGAACCGTGCACGGCAGGCGAGTATCACGACGGAACTGATGGAGATCGTCGGTGGCGCCGAGGCCCTGAAGGGTTAAGGAGTTCTCAGAGTTATGGGCAAGGGCAAAATCACGCAGGTCATCGGTGCGGTCGTCGATGTGGAGTTCGCTCCCGGCGAAGTCCCGACGATCCTGAACGCACTCACGGTCACCAACACGGCGATCGACGACCTTCCGGACAACCTGGTCCTCGAAGTGGCCGCGCACCTGGGCGAGAACACCGTCAGGACGATCGCGATGGACGTCACCGAGGGATTGGTACGCGGAACCGAGGTTACCGACACCGGCGACAAGATACGAACGCCGGTAGGTGATGCGGTTCTCGGTCGCATCATCAACGTGATCGGCAAACCGGTTGACGGCGGCGCTCCGATCAAGACAGACAAGTTCCTTCCGATTCACCGCCCGGCTCCGGAGTTCACCGAGCAGGCGACTGGTGTCGAAGCGTTCGAGACGGGGATCAAGGTTGTCGACCTGCTGTGCCCGTATGCGAAGGGTGGAAAGATCGGGCTGTTCGGCGGCGCCGGCGTCGGCAAGACCGTCATCATCATGGAGCTGATCAACAACGTCGCCATGCAGCATGGTGGCTATTCTGTGTTCGGTGGTGTCGGGGAACGCACACGCGAAGGGAACGACCTCTGGAACGAGATGAAGGAGTCCGGCGTCATCGACAAGGCGGCGCTGGTCTACGGCCAGATGAACGAGCCGCCGGGCGCTCGCGCGCGTGTGGCGCTGACAGCGCTCACCTGCGCGGAATATTTCCGCGACACGGAAGGGAAGGACGTGCTTCTCTTCATCGACAACATTTTCCGCTTCACGCAGGCCAATTCGGAAGTGTCGGCGCTCCTCGGCCGTATGCCTTCGGCGGTGGGCTATCAACCCACGCTGGCGACGGACCTCGGTTGTTTGCAGGAACGAATCACCACCACGACCAGGGGTTCGATCACGTCGGTTCAGGCAATCTACGTTCCGGCCGACGACCTGACAGATCCGGCGCCGGCGACGACTTTCTCACACCTCGATGCAACGACGGTACTTTCCAGGCAGATCGCCGAGCTGGGAATTTATCCGGCGGTCGACCCCCTCGACTCGACCTCGCGGATTCTCGATCCCAATGTCGTCGGGGAGGAGCACTACAAAGTCGCGCGCGACGTCCAATTGACTCTGCAGCGGTACAAAGACCTCCAGGACATCATCGCCATCCTCGGGATGGACGAGCTTTCCGAAGACGACAAACTGCTCGTGACGAGAGCACGCAAGATCCAGCGTTTCCTCTCGCAACCCTTCCACGTCGCGGAAGCGTTTACCGGAACGCCCGGCGAGTACGTGAAACGCGAAGATACGATCCGGGGATTCAGAGAATTGGTTTCGGGCCAGCATGATGATCTTCCGGAACAGGCATTCTACATGGTGGGTACCATCGAGGCGGCGATCGAGAAAGCCCGCAAGATGGCGGGCTGAGGAACGCAATGCGGCTCAGGATCGTTACACCCGTACGACCGGTCGTTGACACCGAGGTCACCGAGGTGGTCGTTCCTGGTAGCGAGGGCGAGTTCGGAGTCCTCCCACTGCACGTGACTTTCCTCGGGGGTCTGGCGCCCGGAATTCTGACTTACGTCGACGATGGCACCCGCAAGAGGGTGGTTTTGGATGGCGGCTACGCCGAAGTACGTGGGGATAACTTGACGATTCTCGCCGACGCGGCGGAGTTCCCCGAGGAAATCGATGGCGCGCGTGCACGTGCGGAAATGAGCCGCGTCGAGGAAGCCTTGGCGGATGGCGGGGCGGACCCTGCGCAGACGGAGAGGCTCCTTCGCGAATTGGCACTTGCTCGCGCACGGGTTTCGGTTGCTCCCTGAATCCATCTGGTCGGCCGCCCGCTTTTTCCTCTCCCGTGACGCCTTTTCTTGCGCGACCTGCTCGCGTACATGAGCAGGGAGTGCACCGGTGACCCCAGTCGTCTCTAACAATCGACTCAGCGGCGAGGTGAGCCTGTACCTGCGCCAGCACGCGACCAACCCTGTTGACTGGTACGCCTGGGGCGAGGAAGCCTTCGAGCGTGCCCGACGAGAAGATCGACCGATCCTGCTGAGCATCGGCTATTCGGCCTGTCATTGGTGTCATGTGATGGAGCGCGAGTCCTTCGAGAACGAGGATATCGCGGCTCTCATGAACGCGCTGTTCGTGTGCGTCAAGGTCGATCGGGAAGAAAGGCCGGACATCGATCACGTCTACATGAAAGCCGTGCAGGCGATGACAGGTCACGGCGGATGGCCGCTGACGGTCTTCTTGACGCCGCAGGGGAGACCGTTTTATGCGGGGACGTACTTTCCGCCGGAGGATCGCGGGTCCACGCCCGGGCTTCCCAAGGTTTTGGCCGGAGTCGCACGAGCATATTCGGACCAGCGCGCGGAGGTGATGGGCAGCGCACAACGCGTCGCCGATTTCCTCAACCGAAGCGAGGACGGCACGCGTTCTCCGACACAGCTATCCCGAGAATCCGTCATCGCGGCGGTGGATGGCCTGACCGGAATCATGGACGCCGAGCACGGGGGGTTCGGCAAGGGCGCAAAGTTCCCCGGAGCGACGTGCCTGACCCTTCTCTTGGACGCGGAGCGGTTGGCGTCAAGCGCCGATCGGGCGTACCTGATGCGGCTTTCGCTGGACCGGATGGCCTCCGGAGGGATCTATGACCACTTGGGTGGAGGCTTCCACCGTTACTCGGTAGATCGGGCCTGGCGGGTTCCCCACTTCGAAAAGATGCTCTACGACCAAGCTCTCCTCGCGCGCGTCTACCTGGACGCTTGGCGCGTTTTCGACGAACCCCGATACGCCGAGGTTGTCACTGGCACGCTCGACTACGTCCTTCGAGAGATGACGAATCCCGCAGGTGGCTATTACGCGACTCAGGACGCCGACTCGGAAGGTGAAGAGGGGAAATTCTTCGCCTGGACCCGCGCCGAGATTGCCGATGTTCTGGGCGAAGAGGCCGCTGCGCTGTTTTGCGAGGTCTACGGGGTAACCGCTGTCGGCGACTTCGACGGTCGAAACATCCTCTTCCGCGCGGTTTCTGTCGATCAACTCGCAGAGAGGCTCGGGTCCGAGGGGGCCGCAGCGGAGCGGTCGATCGCGCGCTCACGGGCACGTCTCTACGATCGCCGATCGCGCCGAGTATGGCCTGAGCGCGACGAGAAGATCGTGACCGATTGGAACGGCTTGATGATCAGCACGATGGCCGCCGCGGGAAAGCAGTTGGGAAGACCAGATTATGTCGGGAGCGCGATGCGCGCCGCGGACTTTCTGCGTGGGCACCTCATCGATGATGGCGGTGTCCGCCACGTCTTCGCGGGAGGTCAGGCGCGCGTCGATGGTTTTCTCGACGACTATGCCTTCCTCGGTCGTGCTTGTCTCGATCTCTTCGAGGCAACCGGCCGTCGCGAGGACTTCACGACGGCGCAGTTCTGCGCGCGCGAACTCTTGCTCAGATTTGAGGACTCAGCGAGAGGAGGATTCTTCTTCAGCGCGTCATCTGCCGAGCCGCTGGTCGCGCGCACGAGAGACATGTTTGATGGCGCCGTGCCATCGGGCAACTCGGTGGCCGCGGAGCTGCTATTGCGCATGTGGGCGCTGACCGGCGAGGAGCCGTACCGATGTTCCGGGGACGGGATCTTGCGGGCCTTCGGGGGAGAGGCGTTGGCGAGCCCATACGGCGGCGCGCATCTTCTTTGCGTTCTGGATCGCTCGTACTGCGGGTGGGCGACGGTGGTGATCGTCGGAAGCGGCGCAGGGCGTTCGGAACTCGAACGAGCCGCCCGGGAATCGTATCATCCCGAAGTCGCCATTTATTCTGTGGACGATGAGTCGGCCTCGTGGCTACCGGCGGCCCTGTCCGATAAGCACTCAGTGGAAGGCGAGCCGACCGCGTACATCTGCCGGGCCGCGACCTGCAGCGTCCCGATCACCGACCCGGCTGAACTTGCCATGGGCCTACGAGGGAAGCGGGCTTGAGTTGGAGGACCGGGTGAGAGACCAGGCGAAGGGCATATGGCGCCGGATCGCGGCCGTTGGGGCGGTGTGCGGATTGGTGCTGGCAGGAGGCGGCAGCGTTTCCCGGGCCGACGAGGGCAAGCGCGTCCTGCCGCAGTACGACTTGCTCGTCGACGCACCGCGGGGATCTGTGGCGACAGTCGTTGGCGCGCTTCACACCTATACTCCCCAGAAGGGCGAAACCTTCCTGGAGATCTCGAAGAGTTTTGATCTCGGGTACAACGAAATGGTCTTGGGCAATCGCGGCACTGATCCGTGGATCCCGTCTACCAGGGAGCCCGTCGTACTCCCGACTCGCTGGATCCTACCGGAGGCTCCACACAAGGGCTTGGTGTTGAACATCCCCGAGATGCGTCTGTATTACTTTCCGGAAAAGAACGGCGAAAAACTCATCACGGTACCGGTCGGCCTAGGCCGCGAAGACTGGCAGACTCCTCAAGGGTCGTTTCGCGTGAGGGGGAAGACGGTCAATCCGGCGTGGGTCATACCGGAGTCGATACGTAAGGAGCGTATCGTGGAGAACGGCTTCAGCGAGCACGTGATCCCGGGGGGGACTCCCGAGAATCCGCTCGGCAGTTACCGACTGGAACTGACGATCCCTTCCTACGGCATCCACGGCAGCAACAAACCCTGGGGTGTCGGGATGCAGGTCAGCCACGGGTGCCTGCGTCTTTACAACGAAGACATCGCGACCCTGTTCCCGCTGGTCGAGGTCGGTACCCAAGGGGTTTTCGTGTACCAGCCGGTCAAAGTGGGCAGGTCCCGCGGTCGCGTGCTCGTGGAGGTGCATGAGGACATCTACGGGATCCAGCCGGACCTTCTCGAGACCAGCCGCGAGATCATCGACAGGCGAGGCTGGACCGAACTAGTGGAGCCCGAACTGCTCGACGCCGTAGTCGCGGCCCGAAGCGGGATTCCTACCGACGTCAGCTGGGTGACGGCGACGGCCCCGCCCGAATGACCGAGGCCCACTCCGCGGCACGGAGTGGGCCTCGTCGGGAAAACCAGAAGCGAAATTCCAATCGCCGGCAGACTCAGGAGGCTTGCTGCAGGTCCTCGTCCTGGAGATCCATGACCGCGTCGCTGGCTCGCCGCTCGGCCAGCGGGACAATCTTGGCGGCGGACCGCCGCGACGGCCCGCGCTGCTGGCGCCACTTGGAGAGCCCACGGCGGATGTACTCGGCATTCAGGCTCAGGACTTCGCAAATGTTCTCGTAGGCGAACGGCCACTCGCGCTCGCGCGACTCTATCCATTCGAAAGCATCTTCAAACAGCATCCGTCCGCGAGGATCTCGCGCAAGCGCGTACTTCTGGTAGCATTCGACCGCATCCTGCAAGATCGCGAGCATCAAGCGCCGCTCGCGAACGAGGCCGCCCTCGCGTGCAAAGGCGGCGAAGTACTGTGCCGGCAACAGGGTGTCCGGCTCGAATAGGTTTACAAATCGGTCGGCCATTGTTTTGTTCCTCTCGTTCAGGCGCGCGCATTCAAGCCATATGTGCCTGATGCAGAGCGTCATATAACACGATTGAAAGTGGCGATGGAAGATTCACCGGCATGAAATAAAATGCGGCGAAACATCATTGGTATTAATTTCTCACCCTTATGGGGGCTATGCCTCTGGCAACCGCCATCGCTAGCAACCGCCATCGCGCCACGCCGTTACGCAGCGCTGGCGTCCCTCACCGAGGCGGATTCAAGAAACGGCCACGGCAAACACGCGTGGCCAGCAGGGCGACGTTGGCTGCCTCGTCTAGTAACGCAGCCCGGACCTTCGGATCTCTTGCCAGCTCTTGGCAACTAAGCAGCGTGGAAAGACGCAATCGCCACCTCTCCCACGTCTCAACCTGAACTCCGAAGCCGTTCTCGTCGATGCTGCCTCGGAGGGGGCGAGATTCGGCAAGAAGTCTTCTCAGACCGGCCACCGTCGCGTCGTCACCGTGAAGGTCTCGGCGCGCCAACGGCGGTCCGGGGCATGGCCGAACCGAATTACCGCGGCGGGTGCGGTGCAACGAAGGACGAGCGGCATTCAGAACCGGCTTCAAAGCCCCGCTCCCCGTGGGGCGAATCACGCCAATCACCGTGCCGACTATTCTCGCGGGGCTCTCAGCCGCTCGGTGGCGCAACGGAAGTTCGAGCACGCTGGGAATCTGTGTGGACGGAGTCGGGAGCGGGATACGCCGGATCGACAGCGAGGTTCTTCCTTTCGTCACGACCATCTGGCCCGGGCGTTCCCTTGCCCCGGGCTCAACAATCAGGAAGTCCCCGATACGGATCCCGAGCGTCTCGAAAGTCTCTCGCCTGACCTTGAGAGCATACAAGCGCCGTTTCTGCCACGCGCCTGCCGGCAGGCCGAGCCACCGTTCGGCGCGGCGAGCCGACAAGCCTACCGGAGTGGGTGCGAGGGTCGGGGCTGGTTCAGCGTGGCAGCATCTCGCCTGCTTCGCCGAGTTGACCGTGGTGCTGGCCATGGCGAAACGATAGGCGAAAATAAGACGAAACTCAAGCGCCTTTTCACTAGAAATCAGCGACGGTACGCTGCGGCCTCGATCAAGCGATCGATTTGACCGTTCCACTCGCCCTGCCAGTTTTCAATGATACGGCTGGCCGGGTTTCGGCCCCCGCGCAGATCCTCCTCCATACGTTCCAGATACACGGTCTCGTCGTTGCCGTGGGAGTCTTCGACCCGTTGTCGCGTGAGGCCGACTCGACCTATCTCAACTAGTTCGCGCGCGTAATCCTTCAGAGTGTGCCGTTGCCACTTCGCGGCGAGGCCGTGGCGGGCTGCTTCCTCCTGCAAGGACGACAGCTCGCGCGGGGACCACTTGCGTATCGCGTCCCAGGCTGCCGCGAGACAGTCGGCATCGTAGAAGATACCCTTCATCAGTGCCGGGGTCGCCAGCATCAAGTCGACTGGCTGACTGTCGGGAGACCGGATCTCCAGATACGACTTGAGCCGAACTTCCGGAAAGAGCGTCGTCAGGTGGAGCGTCCAGTCGGCTAGCGTTGCACGCTCGCCTTCGAAGCCGGTTGCCAGAAATTCGCGAAAGGTGGCGCCGCCGACTTCAAGCAGTTCGCCGCGACGTGCCAGGAAGTACATGGGTACGTCGAGCGCGTACTCAGTGTACGAGCGGAAAAGCGAGTCACTCGAGTAGACGAATGGCAAGAAGCCACACCTTGCGGCGTCGGTGTCGGTCCATATGTGTGATCGGAAGCTCTGGTAGCCAGTCAGAGCGCCGTCTACGACAGGCGAGTTGGCGGAAATCGCCACGAGTACGGGTCCCATGCTCATCCCTACTCGCATCTTGGCGGTCGCATCGCGCTCGTCGGCGTAGTCAAAATTGCACTGGACTGTGGCGGTTTGCCCCATCATGCGCGTCCCGAGTTGACCGGTCCGAGACATGATCCGGCGCATGATCTGATAGCGGCGCTTGGGCATCCACGGGGTGCGTGAGAGCGGCGTCTTCGGAGCGATGCCGAGTCCGAGGAATCTGAGTCCGAGCAGTTCCCCCACTTCGAGGATCTCGTCGACGTGTCGTTGCAGTTCGTCATTGACGCAGTGAAGCGATTCGCACTGCTGCCCGGACATCTCGAACTGGCCGCCCGGTTCGAGCGTGATCGACGCGAGGCCGTCCTTCAGTGCGATTAGAGACTCGCCCTCGTAAACTCCCTCCCAATGTTGGGAACGGGCAAGCATTTCCTCGAGCAGACGCCGGATTCCGCGCGGGCCGTCGTACCGGGCGCTTTCGCCGGTCGTCGCGTCGACCACCGGCTTCTCGTACTCGACGCCCACGCGCCAAGCATCGCGATTCTTCGAGCCGGCGTGGAAATAGCTCTCGAGGTCGTCAACAGATTGAACGAGGGGGGATGATGCGTCTTCTTCGACCATGGGAAATGCACCGGTACGCTACGCTTGCGGAAGACCGATTGCCATACACTTCGGGGTCGAAGTCGACGGAAACGGTCAGCCGCGGGGGGTTCCGCAACTCGAGCAATAGCGGTCTGCAGACCCGAAGCGCGTGCCACAGTTCCCGCAGAAACGAGCCGAAACCTCTGCGGGAGGCGCCGGCGACGCGTCGAGTTTCTCGAGCTCGTCGATGGCGCGAAGCGCACGGTCCTCGTAGTCTTCTCGGAGAACCGTGTAGTCGTCGTCGCTCAGCTTGCCCGTGGCGCGATCAAAGTCGGCCTCCGTAATCGCCAACAACGCGACCGCCTTTTCGTGCTTCCAAAGCTCATCGCTGACGGAGGGTTCGACAGCCGCTTGGTCGAGGTCGGTCCTCCACAGGGGCGCGGCGATGATCACGGCGACGAGAGCAATCAAAGCTGCAGCGATGAGGCCGGTCATTGTTCGAGTTCCTCAACTTCCTTTCGAAGCCGAGCACGCCTCTGATCGAGTTCCGATGACGAAGGCACGACAGGAGAGGACGAGTCGCGTTCCTCGCTGCCGGTACTCACGAGCTCCCTTTGCCGGAGCCGACGTCGGAACAATACCAGCATCAGCGTTCCGACGATGAAAATCGACGCGTACGGCGCGATCCAGGCGAGCAGGTTGAAACCCTCGGGAATGGGCGAGGAGAGAACCTTCTCCCCGTACTTCAACTTGTAACGGTTGAGGATCTCTTCGCCGGTCTCGCCGCGCGCAAGCGACTCGGCGATCTCTTTACGAACGGGCACCGCGAAGGAGCATTCCAGGTGGTTGCACGAGCGAACGGTCAGTCCACATCCACACTGGCACGTCAGTGCTTCCTCGACGTCGCTCGCCGCCATCTCGGCACGCACATCGACCGCCGCCGCGATGCCGAGCAGAGCCACCAGGGCCATGCTGGCGAGGAGTAGCTTACTCACGCTCGTTGCCGTTGGATCGCCGAGGTCTCACGAGCCCGCTCACGTAACGTCGCCGTCCGTGAAGGGAACGCTGCGATTCCAGTTCCCAGCACCAATACAACGCCACCGAACCACAGCCACCACACCAACGGATTGACGTAGGTTTGGAATGTCGCGACTCCTTGGTTGTCGAGACTTCCGAGTACGACGTAGAGGTCATCGCGCATCGTCGAGCGCATGTCGACCTCGGTGGCTGGCTGTTCCGGACGCTTGTAGAAGCGCTTTTCCGGCCGCAGTGTCGTGATCTGCTCGCCGTCTTCGTATACGGCCAACGTTGCGATCAGTTGCGCCATGTGGGGATCTTCTTCGTTGGCCGAATCCTGGTACTCCAAGGTGTAGCGGCCGATCGTGAACCGTTCGCCCTTCTTCACCGTGTGAAGCTCTTCGACACGGTAAACCGACGACATCGTTACGCCCAGGAACATGAACACGACGCCCACGTGGATGACATAGCCGCCGTAGCGTCGTTGGTTCTTGCGGATCAAACCGAGAAGCGCGGCGCCGTATGAGTCTCCCACCATTGCCACGCGCGCTCGGGCTCCCGAGTGGAATTCCGCGGCGACCGTATAAAGCACGAACGCCGAAAAACTCACCACCAAGATCGCCGACAACGAGCGCATGCCACAGGCGAAACCCACTCCGCCGGCTGCCAAGCCGAGTGCTGCCGGTCCGAGGAAGTTATCTACGAGATTGCGAAACGTGGCTCGGCGCCACGCGATGACGGGTCCAACACCCATGAGCAGCAAGAGAGCCACCGCCAGAGGGGCATTGACGCGATTGAAGAAAGGCGGCCCGACGGTGATCTTTACACCCCGCACCCACTCCGACAGTACCGGGAAAATCGTTCCCCACAGCGTCGCGAAAGCAATCCCGACCAGGAGGAGGTTGTTGAATAGAAACGCCGACTCTCGCGAGAGCAGGCTGTCGAGTTGGTGGCGGGGTCGAAGCTCGCGAAGGCGGAGCGCCATCAATCCGAAGGAAACGATCAGGGCGAACGCGAGGAACGTCAGAAAGTAGGGGCCGAGGCCGGACTGCGTGAACGAATGCACGGACGAAATCACGCCAGAGCGCGTCAGGAACGTTCCGAAGATGGTCAATGCGAACGTCAAGATGATGAGGGTCATGTTCCAGACCTTCAGCATGTCTTTGCGTTCTTGGATCATCACCGAGTGCAGATAGGCCGTGCCGGTGAGCCACGGCATGAAGGCGGCGTTTTCCACCGGATCCCAGGCCCAGTATCCGCCCCAACCCAACACTTCGTATGCCCAACGAGCGCCGAGGAGGTTTCCGAGGCCCAGAAAGAACCACGCCATCAAGCACCACCGCCGGGAGGTACGGATCCACAGATCGTCGAGCCTACCGGTCGCGAGCGCTCCGATGGCGAATCCGAACGGAATGGTCCAGCTCACGTAGCCCAGGTACAGCGCCGGTGGGTGGATCTGCATCCAGTAGTTCTGTAGCAGCGGGTTCAGATCCGTGCCCTCGGCCGGAGGGAAACTGAGCAGCGCAAATGGCGGCGTCATGAAGACGAGCAAGCTCACGAAGAACGCGGCGACCGTTGCTGCCGTCGCCGTCACGTAGGGCATCAGTTCGCGATTGCGGTGGCGGTTCTGGAACAGCGCCAGTGAGGTGAACGTGGTCAGGATGAGCGCCCAGAACAGCAGCGAGCCCTCCATCCCGCCCCACAGCGCCGTAACACGGAAACGGGCGGGCAGCGTGGTGCTGGTGTAGGCCGCGACGTACTTGATGCTGAAGTCGTTGGTCAACAGGGCGTGGAGCATCACGATGCTGGAGATGCAGATCAGGCCCCAAGTGGCGTATGCCGCGTGCTCACCGCTGGCGACGAATTCTCTGCGCCTCGCGAGGGCCCCATGCAGCGAGGCGGCGACCGCGTACAGCGACGTGGCCAGCGCGAGGTAGAGGGCGAGGTTTCCGATGGCGATCACGATTTCGACTCCGCCTCATATTTCGACGGGCAACTCGTCAGTACGGTGGTTGCCTCGAACGGCGCAGCGGCAGTGTACGGCCCTTCGACGACTACCTTCTTTTCCTCCGCGAACATGTCGGGAAGGAGACCATTGTAGTGGACGTCGATGTTGCCGGTCCCGTCCACATCGGCGAGCGTGAAGCGCAGGTCGCTCGTGGTCGCATTCCACTGCATCGAGCCCGGGGCAACCCTGCCGGCGATTCGCACCGTGCTGCCGGCGTAGCTGTTGCCGACGTCCAGATACTCGGCCACGGTGATCATGTACATCTTGGTTTGGTCCACCGCGGTCCAGACCAAGAACCCTATCGTGGCGACGATTACCGCGATGCCCGCAACGAACTTGAACTCTCTTCTCATGCCTTTGATGTCCAGCCCACCAGGGCCGCGAGCTTAACGCGGGCGGGGGAAGCGGACAACTCGCCTTCGCTCCGGTGGTCGACACTCGAGCGCGAGTCTCGGCGAGCGTACCGGCTGGTCCTGCTCACTGCTCGTCGGGCTCGCGTCCGGCGCGTTTGAGCAACTCGGCCGCGATCTCTTCTTCCCCGGCGGGTTCGCCCGGGACCGAGTAGTCGCCGTCCAGCCATTTCGCCAAGTCGAGCAACTTGCAGCGCTGCGAGCAGAACGGCGCGTAGCGCCTGTCCTCAGCGGCAACGGTTTGTTTGCAGGTGGGACAACGCACGGAAGAAAATCTCCGACGGTCGGCAGGTCTCCTTCAACGGGGCTGCGGATCGTCCTCGCGCTTGCGCGGGCGGCTTCCGTAGTCACCGAACGGATCGTCGCGCTCGCGTACGGCTTGCCGGAAGCCTACCTTCTGGGCTCGGCTGACAAAGTTGTCGCCTTCCTGGGTGTGGCGCGCGATTCCATCGAAGAGCATACCCAAGGTGCGGCTCGAGGCCATTCCCATGTTCTCGACGGTTTGGTTGCACAGAAGTTTGAGCATCACGAGCTGGTTGATCGGTACGCGTGCCATGCGTTCCGCGAACGCGGTTGCCGACTTCTCCAACTCGTCGTCATGGAAGGTCTGGAGGATCAGGCCGATGTCTACCGCGGTGGCGGCTGGAATTTCGTCACCCGTGAGGAGGTAGCGTTTGGCCTTCTCCAGGCCCATTCGGTAGACCCACATCGCAGTGGTCGGGGTCCCCCAGACCCGCGAAGGCGGGTACCCGAACGTCGCACTGTCGCCGGCGATGATGATGTCCGCGCACAGCACCATGTCGGTACCGCCTCCGATGCACCAACCCTGAACGGCTGCGATGGTCGGTTTTCGCGCGTACCAGAGCTTCATGTACGTATCGACGAAACGCCCGATCATGGCGACGTCGCCGACCGAGTCCCAGGCGCGCCTCTCGCCTGAGGTGCTCGCGCTTTGCTCGCGCGCCTGGCCGCTCGTCGACCAGTCCAGGCCGTAGCCGGCGCAGAACGCCGGTCCTTCGGCTCTGAGCAGAATGACGTGAACGGTCTCGTCGCGGTCGGCCGCGTCGATCGCGGCGGCGAGCTCGTCGCGCAGGGCAGGCGTGATGGTGTTGTACTCGGCGGCCCTCGTGAGGACTATGTGTCCGACGCCGTTTCGGCAATAGGTCCGTAGCGTTTCGGCCATCATCGTACAGAGAAAGAAGTGGAGCGGGCGACCGGGATCGAACCGGCGACGTCCAGCTTGGGAAGCTGGCATTCTACCACTGAATTACACCCGCATCCGGCGGCGATGATGGGCGACACCGCCGCGTTCGTCAACCGCGACTCGGGCTCGACGACCGATGCCGGCTGCGGGGCGGTGCTTCTCCGGGCCTCGTTTTGCCCAAGGACGGTCGCTTCTGATACGGAACCGGCCATGAACCGCCGGCCGAGTTGGGACGAGTATTTCATGACGATCACTCGGGAAGTGGCCGAGCGTTCCACGTGCCTGAGGGCCAGAGTGGGAGCGGTCATCGTCCGCGAGCGCAGCATCCTGGCAACAGGATACAATGGGTCTCCGGCCGGAATGCCCCACTGCCTCGACGTCGGCTGCGAGATCTACGAATCGCGAGACCCCAGCGGCGAGGTGGTTCACAACTGCTTCCGGACCATCCACGCGGAGATCAACGCGATCGCGCAGGCTGCACGACACGGCACGGCGATCAACAAAGCCGACATCTACGTCACCCACACACCCTGCGTGCACTGCTTCAAGACCATCGTGAACACCGGAATCGGCAGGGTGTTCTACGAAAAGCCCTATAAGCTCGAGACCATCGCGGAACTGCGCGAGCGTTCGGGAGTCGAGTTGCTGCAAGTAGTGCTGTCCGCCCGCGTCTGATCTTCAGAGTCCGAGCAGCGATCGCAGTTCCTTGCCGGTGTGGGAGGCGTCGCAGCGTGCCACCTCCAGCGGCGGACCGGCGACGACCAACCGCCCGCCCTTGTCGCCACCTTCCGGGCCGAGGTCGATCAGCCAGTCCGCATGCGAGAGAAAGTCGGTATGGTGTTCGACGACCAGCACCGAGTGCCCGCGCTGGACCAACCCGTCGAAGACGCCGATGAGAGTGTGCACGTCGTGGAGGTGCAGCCCGGTGGTGGGCTCGTCGAAGATGAACAGCGAACCCTTGCTACGCTTTTCTTCGGCAAGGAAACCGGACAGCTTGAGACGCTGGGCTTCGCCTCCCGAGAGCGTCGACGTGGCTTGTCCCAGCGCCAGGTAGCCCAACCCCACCGATTCCAGACAGGCCAGCTTGGCGATGATCGCCGACCGCTCGGAGAAGAATGCGATGCCTTCGGCAACCGTCATCGCAAGAACGTCGTTGATGTTCTTGTCCTTGTAGCGAACGTCGAGCACGGACGGCTTGAAACGACGACCTTCGCACTCGTCGCAGGGCACCTCGATGTCCGCCATGAAGTGCATTTCGAGTACGGTCGTGCCGGTCCCCTGGCAGTGTTCGCAGCGTCCTCCCGGTGTGTTGAACGAGAAGGCGCCGGGGCTGATCTTGGCGCGCCGTGCCGCCGCCGTCTGCGCGAAGAGCTTGCGGATCTCGTCGTAGACCTTGAGATAGGTGGCCGGGTTGGAACGAAGCGAGCGTCCGATCGAGGCTTGGCTCATCATCAGAACGTCTTCGATGCGTTCGAGTCCGTCGACGCCGTCACAAGCGCCGGCGTCGTGACCGCCCATCCCGCGGGAGCGCAGCCAGTGCTCGTACAGTACCTGCTCGACGAGAGTGGACTTGCCGGACCCCGAGACTCCCGTCACGCAGACCAAGCGGCCGAGCGGGATTTCGAGCCGATCGAGCTCGAGGTTGTTCTCACGTGCCCCGCGGATCACCAGAACGCCACGGTCCAGGTTCCTCGCCGCGCGCTTCTCCTGGCGGTGTACAGTGCGGATCAGCAACAGGCGTCCGGTGGCGGATTCGTTCGTGGCGAGTCCCGATGGCTTGCCTTCGTAGAGAACATTGCCTCCGCCGGCTCCGCCGCCGGGTCCGAGGTCTATCACGTGGTCGGCGCCTTGAATGATGGTCGGATCGTGCTCGACCAGGGCGACCGTGTTGCCCATCCTGGTCAGATGGCGCAGGACCTTGAGAAGCCGCCGTCCGTCACGCGGGTGGAGCCCTACCGTCGGTTCGTCGAGCGCGTAGAGGGTGTCGGTCAGCGCACTGCCCAGCGCCGACGCGAGGTGGATTCGCTGTGCTTCTCCGCCCGACAGGGTGCGAGCCTGTCGGTCGAGGGTCAGGTAACCGAGGCCTACTTCTTCCAGGTAGCCGAGCCTCGCGCGAATTTCTCGAAGCACGGAGGTACAGCGCGCTGCCGCCGCATCCGGTAAGTCGAGCTTGTGTATGAAGCGCGCCAGTCTGTCGATGCTCAACGAGGCCATCTCGGCGAGGTTCTTGCCGCCCACCCGCGCCGCCAGCGCTTCGGCCTTCAGACGGGCGCCGCCGCAACTCGGGCAGATGCGGTAGCTGCGATACCGCGCAAGCAGGATGCGGACGTGCGTCTTGTAGCGACGCTCCTCGAGCCACGCGAAGAACCCCTTCACTCCAGGGCTTTCTCGGTCTCCTTCGAAGATCCAACGTTTGTCGTCTTCTCCGAGCTGCGAGAAGGGGACCTGCGTCGATATGCCGCGTCGCTCGCAGGTCTGCAGAAACTCCTGCTGGAAATCCGCGTAGGCCGGGGTGCTCCACGGCGCGACGGCCCCGTCGCGCAACGAAAGGCGCTTGTTGGCCACCACCTTGTCGCGGTCGATGTCGACCACGCGGCCGAATCCTTCGCAGCGCGGGCAGGCGCCCAGTGGACTGTTGAAGCTGAAGAGGTGAGGGGTCGGCGGAGCGTACTCGCGGCCGCAGCCCTTGCAGGCCAGGTAGGAGCGAAAGGTCCTCGTTGGGCGATCCGCGTCGACCGTCGTCGCGCGGACGCAGCCGCCTCCTAGTTGGAACCCGCGCGCGAGAGCCTCGCTGATGCGCGTGGCCTTCTCGGGGGCGATTGCGACACGGTCGACGATTACCTCGACGGTTCCACTGGCCAGCGCCTGCTCGCCGAGCTCCTCGAGAAGTACGGCCTCGCCGTCCACGAGAAGCCGATTGTAGCCCTGTTTGAGAAGCGTCTGGCGAGCTTCTTCGGGATCGATGCCGTGCAGGTCGACCCGGGCGTGGAAGGCAACGCGAGTGCCGGCGGCTGTGGCGAGGAGTTCCTCGGTGGCAGCGGGGATCGAGTCAGCGGCTACCTCCCCTTTGCAGTCCACGCATCGGAGGGTCGCCGCGTGCGTCATCAACAGGCGCAAGTACTCGTGGATCTCGGTAATCGTCCCGACGGTCGATCTCGCGTTCTTGATCGAATTCTTCTGTTCGAGCGCCAGCGCCGGCGGGATATCGCTGATCGAGTCGACATCGGGCCGCTGCATCTGTTCGAGAAACAGACGTGCGTAGGTCGATAGCGACTGCACGTAGCGTCGCTGCCCTTCCGCGTACAGCGTGTCGAAGACGAGCGAAGATTTTCCCGAACCGGAGACGCCGGTTACGACGGTGATCTTGCGCGCAGGGATCTGGCAACTGATCCCCTTCAGGTTGTGGGTACGCGCTCCGACGATCTTGATCGCCCGTTTCACGAGTCGGTTCCTGGTTATGGCGGCCAGTCAGGGTCCATGGTCAGCTTCCGGGCCGCGCTGCGCATCGCCGCCGACCATAGGGAGGCGGTTTGGCCCCGGACAAAACGGCGACGCTATCACAGGAAAGGAGTCCGGCAACCCGGGGTTGAGGCGGCCGCGCGCCGTCTGCTAGGTTCTTGCGCGAATCCACGGCAAGATTCCGCGTCCGAGGTCGTCACGATGAGCGCTCCGCACTGCGACGCTTCACTTCCCGCCCGCGCTACGGTTCCCGCTCTCGTGCTGCGGCCGGTGGGTTGGGACGACGTGGAAGGGTTGGTCTACGGGTTTGGCGACCGCTCGGTCGGTGCCCCGACCGGGACCTGGACCATTCACCGCCAGGTGCACGGCGCCACACTGGTCGAACCAGACACGGCGGCGGTCGGCAACGACACCAGCCTTCCGTTCGAGGCGGATGCGTTGGTGCTGCGTCGGCCGGGGCTGGTGGGTGGCGTACGAACAGCAGACTGTGTGCCGCTTCTCCTGGTAGCCCCCGGCTGCGGTTGGGCGGCTGCGGTGCACGCCGGCTGGCGCGGCACCATCGCCGGTATCGCCACCGCCGCGGTCGATCGAGCTCGGCGCGACGGCGTCGACGTCGCCGGACTGAGGGCGGCCCTCGGGCCCAGCATAGGTGGGTGCTGCTACGAGGTTTCGCGCGAGATAGCCGAGAGATTCTCCGGCGCCGGCCTGCCGGTGCTCTTGGCTTCGGAACAGGCCGGCGGGACGCGTCTGGACCTTCGGGCGATCAACGCCGTGCTGCTCGAACGCGCGGGCTTGCCGGCGAAGTCGATCCAGCACTGCGGCCCTTGCACGCGTTGCGCCTGCGATCGCTACCACTCCTTTCGAGCCGACCCGCAGCAGGCCGGCCGCCAGCTCAGCTGGATCGGGTGGGAGGACCGAACGCCGCCTCCGGATCGCTGATGCTCGCGACCACGGTGCGCGCCATCTTCGAAGCCTGGTAGCCGTCGATCATCCGGTGGTCGAAGCTGGCACCGATGTTCAGGATCGGGGCGATCACCAACGCGCCGTCCTCGACCGCTGGTCGATCTGTCACCTCCCCGACCAGCAGCACTATCGGTGTCCGACTCACCGGAACCAGCGGAGCCAGCGCGGTACCGACCCCGAAACTTCCGATGTTGGAGACCATCGCACCTCCGAACTGGTCGAAAGCGATCCCGAACGCGCTCAGGTCGAGCCTCAGATCGTAGCTCAGCAAGCCGGAGGCCTTTACGAGCAGTCCAAGTAGTCGGTCTGGAACGCGCGCGAGGGTCTTCTTGGTCGCTTCCGAGCCTCGGTCGCGTCCTTCGCGAACGGCGGCCACCGCTGCGACCAGTTCATCCGCCACCGCGACCACCGACTTGCGGTCCACGCCGGTGACCTTGACTCCCGACAGATCCTTGCCGCCGTCTGTTGCCACCTGGCAGTAGACGTCCACACTGTCGCGCAGATAGATCCGCCCCATGGCGATGATTCCGTTGGCTTCGGGGGTTTCGGCCAGTGCCTTGGCGATGCCCTTGACGACCAGGTGGGTGACGGTCACGCGCGTATGGCCCGGTTCGCGGTTGATGGCCTCGAGGTAGGCCAGCGCCCGTCGCATGTTGACGTCGAGCAGGCCGTATACGGTCGGGTCGGCGGGTTTCCTCCAGACATGCAATGAGAGACGACGCCACGAGGAGAGGTGGCGGGCGGGCGTGAATCGTTGTCGCTGGGTAGGCACGAATGTCACGTGAGGCTCGGCATCGGGTGGGATCGTACGAGCGGCTTGGTGTATAAGAGCGACGTTCAGAGGCAAGGACGGCGAGAGCCGGGCGATCGGTATAGACCGGCTGCCCACCGCCGCCGAGGGAAGAGGACATGAAAGCTCGCCGTATTTGTCAGTTCGAGCGCCGCCTGGTCGCAGTTTCTCTGATCGGTATGCTGCTGGCGGCCCCGGCGCTGGCACGCGCGGCAGAGTACACCAACGAGGACAGCAATCCGTTCCGGATCGTCTACTACTTGATCTACCCGTTCGGGAAGGCTCTGGAATACACCGTCGCCCGTCCTCTGCACGCGGCCTCCTGGTACGTCGCGCCGTTCCACCACATCGACGAAAAGCGTCCCAATAGTTGCTCGCGAGAACGCCCGGCACGCAACTGTACCCGTACGATCCATTGATTTGATCGACGGGGATATTTCCGACGCAGCACTCAGCGCGCGACGACGTCCAATCGCGCCAGCGCCGCCATCAGTTTCTTGATCCCGAAGCGCTGAAACTGGACGATCAATTTTTCCGCCTCCCCGCTACCGTCAGATTCCCGCACCGTACCCACGCCGAACATCGGGTGCACGACCCGCATCCCCGGCTTATAGCGACCGGCGCAGGGAGTGGTCTGCGCTGCTCGTGGCGCGCCCGGTCGCGCCGCCGGCGACCGCACGACCGCAGATCGCGGCGGATGATCCCCGGATTCCGGCCACGTGTCACCGAAATCGTCCGGCGGGTGCACCGCGCCGCCGCGGTGTCGCGCCGCGCCTTCTTCGCGCGCGAGCGGTCGTTCGGCTTCGTGCACGCTGCGTTCGTGCTGGAGCAAGGCGGCCGGAATCTCGTCGATGAAGCGCGAGGCGAAGTTGAATTGGGTGGCACCGAACACATGGCGCCGCCGCGCCCTGGTCAGCACCAGCCGTTCTCGCGCTCGCGTCAGCCCGACGTAGCAGAGCCTGCGCTCTTCCTCGATCCCGTGGCCGTCGTCGTTCACCGAACGCGAGTGGGGGAAGATCCCCTCTTCCATTCCGACCAGGAAAACGTGGCCGAACTCCAGGCCCTTGGCGGTGTGGACCGTCATCAGGGTGACGGCTTGGGCACGGCTCTCGTACTGATCGATGTCGGAGGCCAGGGCGAGGCGCTCCAGGAAAGCGGCCAGCGGTCGCGGGCCCTCTTCGCGGTCCTGCGCGGGCAACCCGGCGAACTCCTCGTCGAAGAGCTGGGCGACGGTGACCAGCTCCTTTACGTTCTCGGTACGCCCGACCGGGTCGTCGTCGGGGCGGCTCTCCAGGAATGCGATGTAGCCGGTGTCCTCGAGGATGCGCAGCAACAGCGCGGCCACACCGGGGAAAACGCCGTCGAGCCAGCCACGGGCCGCAACACGGAAGGTCAGGAGTCGCGCGCGCGCAGCGGTGCCGAGCGTGGCCAGCGCATCCTCTTGTGCCAGCGTTTCCCACGCGGACACGCCTCGGGTTGCGGCCGCGGTCTTGACTCGTTCCCAGGTGGTGCGCCCGATGCCGCGCGCCGGCACGTTGACCACCCTTTCCAGGCTGAGGTCGTCGGCCGGATTGTGAATGAAGCGAAGGTAACCGAGCAGGTCGCGCACCTCGCGGCGCTCGTAGAAACGCGTACCTCCGACGATCACGTACGGGATGCGGCTGCGCACCAGCTCTTCTTCCAACGCCCGCGATTGGGCGTTGGTCCGGTAGAAAACCGCCGCTCGCCCCCGCGCCTTTCCGAGCGCGGCCAGGCCCGCGACCACGTAGCGTGCTTCGTCCTTCTCGTCGACTGCGTGATAGACGGCGATCTTGGCGCCGGGAGCATTCGACGTCCACATCGTCTTGGCGTGGCGGCCTTCGTTGTTCGCGATGACGGCCGCAGCGGCGTCGATGATATTGCGCGTGGAGCGATAGTTCTCCTCCAGACGCACGACCGTCGCGCCGGGGAAGTCTCGTTCGAATTCGAGGATGTTGCGCGGGTCGGCGCCGCGCCATCCGTAGATCGATTGGTCGTCGTCACCGACCACGCACAGGTTATGGTGACTGGCCGCGAGCAGCCTGACCATCTGGTATTGCGCGTGGTTGGTGTCCTGGTACTCGTCGACGTGGAGAAACCGCAGCCGCGATTGGTATGTCGCGAGGATCTCCGGGTGAAGACGGAACAGACGCAGAACGCCCACGATCAAATCGCCGAAGTCCACGGCGTCGAGCTTCAGCAGGCGCTGCTGGTAGGTCGCGTAGAGCTTTGCCGCCTCGACCTCGAACGCCGAATCGGCTTTCTCGATCATGTCTGCGGGCGAACTGGCCTCGTTCTTGGCGGCGTCGATGAACGCCCGCACCGCTTCGGCGCGGAAGCGGCTCTCGTCGAGGTTGGCCGACGCGACGATGTCCTTGAGCAAACGGATCTGGTCGTCGGTATCGAAGATCGTGAACGAAGCGGAATATCCCAGGACGCTGCCGTGACGGCGCAGCAGGCGGGCGCCGATGCCGTGGAAGGTTCCCACCCACAGATCGCCGGCGACGGGGCCGACCAGACTGCGGCAACGCTCGACCAATTCCTTGGCCGCCTTGTTGGTGAACGTGACCGCGAGAATCTCTTCGGGCCGCGCCGATTCATCCTCGAGGAGACGCGCAATGCGATGGACGAGTACGCGCGTCTTTCCGCTACCGGCCCCCGCGAGCACCAACAAGGGGCCTTCGGTGTGGCCTACGGCCTCGAGTTGGCGTGCGTTGAGAGTCATGGCGGAAGCTGCGATGGTGCCCGAGCGAACCGGGGCGGGCAACCGCGACCGAGTGCGGGCAGACGACGCGTGAGTCATTACGAGCGAAAGGACGCCACGTATCGCGCCGCGAAGAAGGCCGGCCTTCGGTCGCGCGCCGGCATCAAGCTCGAGGACCTCGACGCGCGCTTCCACATATTCAGTGCCGGACAAACGGTAGTGGACCTCGGATGCTGGCCGGGCGCGTGGCTTCAAGTCGCAGCGCAGCGAGTCGGAGTCTCCGGCCACGTAGTGGGCGTGGATCTGGTGGCGGTGGAGGGCTTGGTCGCCGAAAACGTCTCGGTTCTGGTCGGTGATGCGGCGAATCTGAAAGTGCGCGCCGCGCTGCGCGAGTCGATCGACGGCAGCGCCGACGTCGTGCTCTCGGACATGGCTCCGAAACTCACCGGCATTCGTGCTACCGATGCCGCGCGCGAAGAAGCGCTGGTGGAGATCGCGGTGGAGGTTTCCCGCGAGTTGCTCGGCCGGCGCGGAAAGCTGCTCGTCAAACTCTTCTCCGGCGTCGAGGCTGCGGCGACCAGGCGTCTTCGAGAGGAATTCGTCACGGTAACCCCGTTCCGACCGGCTTCGACGCGCAAGGGATCTTCTGAAATCTACGTGCTTGCATGCGATCGGCGGGTGGACTGAACATCGCCACGATGACAGCGAAACCGTGCGCCAACACGGCACCGCCGCAGACTTGCGCGTAGGCTCTGCAAGGCCGATAGTGCCGGCCTCGGCGTGCGCCGGGCGTCGGCCCCGCGCGGTCCAAGGACCACCCAATGGCGGACCAATCAGGTAGGAAGTCTCAGTTCGACGCCAACCTTCGCAGTTTTCTGGAGGCGGTCTCGATGTTCGAGGACGAAGCTGCGGTGCTGCTGGATCGCCTCGGCATCGACCGCGAAACAGTTCGCCGCGGCATCGATGTCCTCGGGGTTGTTTCCGGGGACCTCGTCAGTCAGCTCGCTGGCTCACTGGGGCTGGCCGATGCCAAGGCCGTCGATGTCCTCAGGCGAGATCTCCGTGCGCTGCTTGAACGGGTTGCGCGTATGCGCGAGCAGCAGCGAGATGTCCGAACCCGGATGGACGAGCGGATGGACCGGGCTGAGCGGTCCAGCGCCAGACTCGACGGGGCGGTGGAGGCACTGGCCCGGGTGCAAGGGCGCGCGCAGGCACGGCTGGCTAGCCTCGAGGAACGTTCGGCGTCGCTCGAATCGCGACTGGCCGCCCGTGGTCAACAACTCGAGCTGATGGAAGGCCTGAGGCTGCGAATCGAGAAGCTCGAGGGTGTCGTCGCTTCGTGGGCGGGCGAGGTGCGCTCGGCCAAGGCCGGCGCCAGAAAGAGCACTCCGCGCCGGGTAGCGGCACGCGCCGGTGACGGCGCGGGTCCGGTTCGCGACGAGCGTCCGGAACCGGCCGCCGCTCAGCCGCGCACACGTTGAAACCAGACGAGTTTTCGGGAGGAGTTGGAGATGTCTCGACCGATTGTCCCACTCGGCGCGCTCGCGCTCGCAGTAGCGATTTTCGCGGCTGCTTGTTCTTCGGAACCCTCCAAGGAGAACAAAGAGACCCAGACTGGCGCGGCTTCGAAGGCGCCACCAGCCGCAGGCGACGCGCGTCCGGCCAAAATCCCGATCCTCGAAGGATACACTTACTACGTCGGCGGTCCGCTCCTGAAGAAAGACGCCTACGGCCGCGAGCGCATCGCCAAGTTCCTCGGTGAGGTAGCTCAGCCCCCGGGGCGCGGAATGGTCATCGGGGTCAAGCGAGAGGGTGATCGGCTCGAGTACCGCGTGTGGGTGAACGGAGGCAGCGTCGGTCTGTATCGCGGCGTGACGCGAGACGGGTTGTTCTGGAGAGAGTACATAGAGACGTTCCGCGGCGAGAAGACCATCGTCCGCGAGTTCACCGTCAACGACGACGCTGCCCAGCTCATGCGCATCAAGACCGAACAGGTCGACCCGGAGACCGGCGAGACGATTCGCGTGTCCGAGACGACGAAGAAGTACCAGGCTCCGGCGCTTCCGGACCTGCCCGAGGATTCCGAAGACGACGACTCGGGCGCAGAAAAGGGCGACTCTGACGCGAAGCCTGCGCCACCGGCACAGCCGGCGCCGTCTGCCCCGGCCAGCGCAGGGGCCGCGCCGATCCCGGTCGCTCCCGCCGGGAAATAGGCTGGGTAGATACGGACGCTAGCACGGCAGGCAGGCGCGCAGTGATGGAGAACTCGCGGGTAGTAGTGGTTGACCAACTCATGGACAACTACGCCTATCTCGTCATCGATGAGCGCAGCGGTGTGGCCGGCGTGGTCGACGTCGCCGAGGCCGATCGCGTACTGCACGCGGCCGAGCGCGAAGGCGTGCGCATCGTCGCGATTCTGTCCACGCATTGCCACTTCGATCACGTGGGCGGCAACGATGAACTGCTGGCGGCGCTGCCGCCGGGCAGCGTCCAAGTCTTCGGTCATCGCGCGGATGCCGAACGCATACCGGGGATCACGCGGCCGTTGGAGGACGGCGAAGATTTCGCGCTCGGCGCCATGCACGGTCGCGCGATCTTCATTCCTGCGCACACCCGCGGACACCTCGCCTACTACTTCGCCGAAGCCGGAGCCGTCTTCACCGGCGACACGCTGTTCGCCGGTGGCTGCGGGCGCATCTTCGAAGGCGACGCCGCGCAGATGATGTCGTCACTCGGCCGTCTGGCCGGTCTGCCCGATCCGACACTGGTTTACTGCGGTCACGAGTACACCCGCAGGAACCTCGAGTTCGCGGCGATGCTCGAACCGTCCAACCCGGCCTTGGCTCAACGGCGCCGCGAAGTCGACATGCTGCTCGAACAGGGAGGTCGCACCGTTCCAACCACCGTTGCGCTGGAGAAAGCGACCAATCCGTTCCTGCGCACTCAGAGTCCGGAGCTGAGGGCTTCGGTTCGCGAGCAAATCCCGGACGTCGGCGACGATGCGGTGTCCGTCCTGGCCGCTACCCGGCTTCTCAAAGACAACTTCTGATCCGGAGATCGGGCTCGGGTCTAGCGCCGTTCGTAGATGAGCAGCGGCAGGCGCACGTGTGGGAAGACGCGCGCTTCGCGAACGCTGTAACGCGCCGCGGCCCATATCTCGAAGCGCGCGCGTCGCGGGCCTTTCCAGTGCCTTCCGATCAGAATCACGCGCGGGTTCCTGGCTGCCAGGTCCGCGAGCATGCCATCGAAGCCACCCGCAGTGTGGGCCTCGGCGAACTGGTCGACCCCGAACCACAGGTACGGCCACTTCCAGCCGTTGCGGCGCCCGGCGTGGATCAGGTACTCGGGTACGCTGACCATGACCACGTCGTCTTGCGCGGTCAGCTCCGGGACGACCGCCAGCAGTGCGGTTCGCTGCCGGGCGAAGGTGATGGGCGGGTGGAACTTGGTTTTCGCGTCGGGCAGCGCTGCCAGCGCCAAGACGATCAATGTCAGCGCCAGCGCTGCCCCGCTGCGAAGGCGCGCCCGAAGCAGGCCGTACAATCCGGCACCCAGCGCGGTTGCGACGGCCGGACCGAGCAGCACCAAGTCGGGCCAGGACTGCAGACTCACGAACAACATCGCCGCGTAGACGCCGGCGGCGATCAGATGAGATAGCGGCCACCGCGGCCTGGCCACGGCCAGTCCGAGCAGCGCCGCCGGCGCGATCAGCACTTCGATGCTGTTCCATTCGCGAAACAGCCAGGCCACGGCGCGCAGCGTCCCGTAGGGAGTGCGGGCCTTGCTTTCGATGTAGAAGACGTTGAACAGCACCGCCTGCTCGACGAAGTCGCGCAGTGCGCCGGCCGTGGCCAGCCATACGAGCATCACCACCGAAGGTAGCGCCGCGCCGGCTGCCAGCAGCGCGACGCGACGCGGCCAGGCCGCTTGCTGGCGCCCGTCATCACTCGAGCGCGTCAACGCCGCGAAGGAACCGATCAGAAAGGCGAGGCCCGGCTGCCAGCACAGCACCGAAACACCCCCCGCCACGCCGCTGACGAAGGCCTGTCTGCGCTCGGCGGCGAGCATCGAGATGAGCCCGAACAGCACCGTGGGCACTTTGGGCAGACAGCCTTCGAGCGAGGAGATCGCCCACTCGTCGTAAGCCAGCAGTGCAACGGCGGCGCACGACGCCGACGCAGCGCCGAGCTTGGGCCGGCAGAGCAGGAACAGCACCACCGGCGCCAGCGCACCCATGCACAGGAACAGAGCGTGCGCTGCGATCACCGGCTCGACCCCGAGCACCGATCCGACCAGAACTCCGAGCGCGCCGAGAAAGGCTCCCCCCGGGGTCTTGTGCAGGAAGATGTCGCGGTACGGTACCAAGCCGCGCGCGACTTCCAGGGCCATGTAGTCCCAGGTCGCGGCGTCCAGCAGTACCGGCCGCGTCCACGGCGTGAAGGCGGCGAAATAGGCCAGGCCCGCAGCCAGCAGCGCGGTGCTCACGAGACGGTCGGAGTGAGAGTCGTTCACCGGAGATCGGCCTGCCGCGCTGAGTCTGGCAGCGAAAGTGTCGGCGGAGCGCCAACCACGCGCGGTCGGCGCCAGGATGACGAGTGCGGTGCCAAGGTCAACGCCGGGGCTGCCGGCTCAGCGAGCCGCTCGAGCGTCGGCGGGTGCAGCCGGCATTGCCCGCGACGCGGGTCCGAATAGAATCCGCCGATGGCAACTCTCGTCGGCCTCACCGGTGGCATCGGTTCGGGAAAATCGACCGTGGCCAGACTTCTCGAAGAGCGCGGCGCCAGGGTGATCGATGCCGATCGCGTGGCCCACGAGATCTACTCTCCGGGCACGCTCGGCTACGAACGCGTGATCGAGAGGTTCGGCCGCGGGGTCGTGGCCGAGGACGGTGCCATCGACAGGGCAAAGCTCGGCGGCCTGGTGTTCGGCAATCGGGAGGCACTCGAAGATCTCAACCGCATCGTGCACCCGCTGGTGCGCGCAGAAGTAGCCAGCCGCATCGCGCAGATCGTCGCCGACGATGCCAATGCCGTTATCGTCATCGAAGCGGCCTTGATGACCGAGACCGGTTGGAGCGGCGGCGCCGGCCGCCTGTGGACGGTGCTGTCGGAGCCGCAGGTCGTGCTCGATCGTCTGACTCGCATACGCGGAATGGATCCCGCGGAAGCGCGACTGAGGATGGCCTCGCAGGCCAGCAACGATACCCGCCGGCGCGTGGCTTCGCAGGTGATCGAGAACAACGGCACGCTGATGGAACTCGAGGCCGAGGTGCAGGAAGCCTGGAGCGGCCTGCAGGACGAGCTTGCCGCGCCTTCGGTCTGAGAGTTCGTCGAGGACGCGCCGGCCGAGACCTGCCCGATGATTTCGGTCTGCGACGTCATCCATTCGGCCTGCCGCCGTCACGGCTCGCGAGTCGCGCTACAGACCGTGAGCGGCGCTGCCCCGCAGGCGGACTCGTACCGCACGGTCGGCTCACTGACCTACGGCGAACTCTACGATCGAACGCTTCGTTTCGGCGACGCACTGGTCAGGCGCCTGGGCATGCGGCCCGGCGATCGCGTCGCGGTTCTGCTCGACAACTCTGCCGAGATGGTGGTGAGCGAGTGGGCCTGTCTGCTCGGCGGCCACCTGTGGGTGGCTCTGAATGCACGTTCCTCGGCCCACGAGCACGAACTGCTGCTGGCCGACAGTGCCCCGCGGGTGCTGCTGGTAGCAGAGAAGTATCAACGCACGATCGCAGGAATCGCGCTGCCCGCCAGCTGTCGCGTCGTGGTGGTGGGACCGGACGGCCAGTGGCGCCGGCTTCTCGAAGAGGCCGAGCCGCGTCTGCCCGCGCGTGCGCCGGGACCCGAAGACCCGGTGCGGATCCGCTATACGTCGGGGACGGCGGGCCTGCCCAAGGGCGCGGTGCTGCCGCGCCGTTGCTACGACGCTTCGTTCGAGACCGTCGGCGAGCTTCTGGGTCCGCTTCACGAGGACGACGTTCTGGCCCAGGTCGCGCCCATGACACACGCCGCTGGCGCGATGTGGCTTCCCCACGCCGCCGCCGGCGCCCGCGCGCTGCTGGTAGAGCATTTCCACGAAGGAGCCTTCGTCGGGCTCGTCGAGCGCGCGCATGTCAGCGCGGCGTTCCTGGTTCCGACGATGCTGGTGCGGTTGATCGAAACGCTTCAGGGAATGCCCGCGCGGCAGGCCGCTTCGCGCATGCGCTCGCTGCGCAGCATCGTCTACGGCGGCGCTGCGATGCCGGTGGATCGGCTGCGCAAGGGCTTGGAGCTTCTTGGCCCGGTGTTCGTGCAGATCTACGGACTGACCGAATCGAACTGGCCGGCGACCGCGCTGCGTCGCGAAGAGCACATCGTAGATGGAACCGCGGAAGCTCAGCTTCGACGTCTGACTTCGTGCGGGCGGCCCACGCCGGTGGGCGAGCTGCGCATCGTCGACGAGCGTGGACGCGATCTGGCTGCGGGCCAGGTGGGGCAGATCCTGCTGCGTGGTGCCAACACCATGAAAGGCTACTGGGGCAAGGACGGCGACGCCGGTGACGAGGCCGGCAAAGGGCTCGACGCCGGCGGCTGGATGCACACCGGAGACGTGGCGGTGCGAGACGAGCGCGGCTTCATAACCATCGTCGATCGTCTCCACGACATGATCGTCAGCGGCGGATTCAACGTTTATCCACGCGAAGTCGAGAACGCGCTGTCGAGTCATCCCGCGGTGCTGGAGGCGGCAGTGGTGGGGCTGCCCAGTGCGCTTTGGGGAGAAGTCGTCCACGCCGCGGTGGTCTTGCGGCCGGGAGCCGCAGCGAGTGAAGACGAACTTGCCGTGCACGTCGCGCAGCAGACGGCCGCGTACAAGAAACCGCGTTCCTTCGAGTTCGTCAGCGAGCTGCCGCGCAACGCGGCCGGCAAGGTGCTGCGCCGGGTTCTGCGCGACTTCCGCAAGACGACGAAGCCCCCGGCCTGAGTGGCCGAGGGCTTCGCGTAGTTCCGAGCCCCCGCAGTGCGAGCGAGCGCCGTCTTCTTCGAGCGCTACCCGATCTTACGGGTTGATCGCCGCCGGCGGCCAGTCGCTGCGCGCGGGGATGCGGTCGTCCAGGTTGGTGTTCACGAAGGCTGTGTCGAAGTTGCAGGTGTCGCCGTCGATGCCGCCCGGCAACGCCAGGCAGGCAGCCTTCAGGTCGTCGGCCGTGGGCTGGTTGGCGACGAGGTCGGCGCTGTCCAGCCACGCGAAGTATTCGTCGAACAGTGCCTGCGTTTCCTGCGCGCTGAAGGTGCAGTGGCCGTAGGTGCTGATCCAGGTCTGGGTCAGCAGCTTGCCGCCGAGCTGGGCCGCCCGGTCGTAGACGCTCTGGAACGGAGGAATCACCAGCCAGTCAGCCGCGCCGGCCATCGACAGGATCGGGTAGGCGACCTTCTTGCCCTTGCCCTTGGTGAAGTCAGGGTAGCTGGCCTTGGTGAGCTTCTTGCGCCCGCTGCCCTGCGTCAGCCGTTTGACGCCGGTGTCGAATTCGCCCGCAAGCACCGGGTCGGTGCCCATCGTCGAATAGTCGAGGTCGGGCGTCGCATTGAAGCCCATGTGTTTGCCGTTGAGCCGGTCCTCATCGCGCACGAAGTCTCCGAGACCGAGGGTGGCGAAGCCCATCGCGCTGAGGGCCTCCATGCCGGTGCCGGTGAACTCAGTCAGCGCGATGAAGTCGGAGAGGCGATCGGCTTGAGCGGCGGCTTCCCCGGGATCGCTGCTCGGGAACAACACGCCGAAGCATGTGTTCACTTTCAGTGCCATCGCGATCTCGTCGGCACCGGAATCGGCGGTGGTCTTCTCGCCGATGTCGGGCTGCGAGGTGAACCGCGCGCCGACAACCTCATCGCACAGGAAGTCGTAGACGAGACGGACATCCACGGCAGTGTCCCAGGTCGGCAGGCCGCCGGCCACCGCGCCGCACATGGGAACGGCTCCGTCTATCTTCATCTTGAGGGTGGCGTCGGCCGTTACCGCCCCACCGCCCGAGTGCCCGGTGATGATCACGCGGGTGGGCTTGCCGATGGTCGGCTCCTTCTTCATGAACTTGAGGATTTCTTTGATGTCCTTGGCGGAGTCGAACGGCGCCCAGCCGGTGTTGCTGTAGGTGCTGGCCGCGATCGCCTTGCCCATCGGGAGCACCAGCGCGTCGAGTCCCGAGTACGAGATTTCGTTGCACGCGTTGCCGCTGCCACAGTCGGCGTCGGCCTCGCAGTGCACCAAGCTGTTGTTCTCGCAGGTTTCGTGGTTGCGGATGTGCTTGCGGTTGAGGTCGAAGCCGTGGTTGTAGACGACGACATCGCCGTCCCAGTTCTCGGGTACGTTGATTCGGAAGTACGAGCTGTTCTTGCCGGCACCGGTGTACTGGGTGCACGTGACACCGGTCGGACAGTCCTGGAACGCACCAGCCGGGACGGCGAGCGCAACGACGGTAAGCGCGCCGAGCAGCGCGATCGAACGAGAAACAGATTTCATGAGCTCCTCCCTGTCCAAACGAAGCATTGGTGCTCAGCCGGTCGCGTGTGGCTAACACGGGCCGAGTGGTTTGGTCAACGGGGCTTCTATTCCCCGGCCGCGGCCTTGTCATCCGCGCGCTCGAGAAGACCGCGGGGACTGCGGCGCAATCTGAGGCCGGGCTCGGCCGCTCGGGCTCGCTTCTCGGCCTCCCAGGCCTTGCCGGGATCGGTCTTCAAATAGTAGGCGTTGGCGAGCTCGATCCAGCGGTCCGCGCTACCCGGATCCAGGTCGGCCGCATGGCGTAGGTGCAAGAGGGCTTTGTCGATCGCAGTGAGATCGCGCAGCAGGCGCCCGTAGTCGCCGTGATTCCTGGCCGAAGAGGGGTCGGCCTCTAGGGCTTTTTCGAACGCGTCGATGGCTTCCAGGATCTTCGCATCCTTTAACAACGCGTCGGCCTGGGCTCGCAGCTCTGCTGCACGTGCCGGGTCGGCGGCCCGTGCGGCAGCAGGCGTCGGCGGTTGCGGGACGGCGGGCTGCACGGCCGGCGGCGCCGGGGCGGCGGGTCTGGGCTGCGCAGTCGCCGACTCGACCGCACGCCGCGCCCCGGCCGGCGTCGGCGAGGCGGTCCCACGCTCGCGCGAGAAGCGCACCCACCAGGCTCCGACCGCGAAGGCCGCGAGGAACAGAGCAGCGAGGCGGCGCAGGCTAGCGGGCTTCACCGTCGCTCAAGCGCCAGTTCGAGGAGCTTTTCCACCAACGCCGGCAGCGGCAGCCCGGCTGCGCCCCACAGCCGCGGGTACATGCTGATCTGCGTGAAGCCGGGGATGGTATTGATCTCGTTCAGGAGGACGGTGTCGCTGCCTCGCTCCAGGAAGAAGTCGATGCGGGCCATGCCGCGCCCGCCGATCAGTTCCCATGCGGCGGCGGCGACCTCGTGGATTCTTGCCAGCGCGGCCGGCGGCACTTCGGTGGGTGCACGCAGCCCGGCGCTGGCATCTACGTACTTGCTCTCGAAGTCGTAGAAGCCGTCGGCGGGCAGGATCTCCCCAACCGGGGAGAGTTCCACCGGCCTGCTCCCGAGCACCGCTATTTCTATCTCCCGCGCGTTGACGGCCCTCTCTACCAGCACCCGTTCGTCGTGCCGGCGCGCCTCGGCAAGGGCCGCGGCCAGTTCGCCGCGATCCTTCACGCGCGACACGCCCACCGAGGAGCCGAGGTTGGCCGGTTTGACGTAGCACGGGTAGCCGAACGCCGCCTCGATGCTGGAATGGACCTCTGCCGCGCCGGCGTCCCTGGCCCACAGGAATTCGCACTGCGGCAGGCCCGCGCCGGCGCAGAGCGTCTTCATGGCGAGCTTGTCCATCGCCAGCGCGCTCGCGGTGGTCCCGGCGCCGACGTACGGCACTCGCACGGATTCGAGAAGGCCCTGGACGGTCCCGTCTTCGCCGTTGGGACCGTGCAACATCGGGAATACCACGTCGATCGGGTCGGCGGTCGGTTCCAGTGGCGGACCGTCGATCGCCAGCAGGCGGGTGGCGCGGCCATCCCAGCCGAGAGTGACGGGTCTGAGTCCGGAGGCGTCCAGATCCACGATCGCGGTGCGGGCCTTCTCCAGTTGGGGGCCGAGGTCACCGTGCACCCACAGGCCCTGCCTGGTTATGCCTACAAGAGTGACCCGATGCGGCGTGTCGGCCAGCGCCGAGAGCACGGTGGCACCTGAGCGAAGCGAGATCGGGTGCTCCGCGGAGCGGCCACCGACAATGACCAATACATGCAAAGGATGCCCTGCTCCGCTCACTACCTCACCTCCACCCGACGCGCAGCCTGCGGCTCGCCGCCGCGCATTCCGGCTCTTTAGCACCCGCACCAGAGCAGCCCAACGCGGGGACCTTGCATACCCATTGCGGGGCTGTGCGTGTAGCCGCCCTTATTCCTGCGGCAAGCGCTCTTTTCGTTTGGCTGATCGGCCTTGCCTCGCTATAAGAAACCGACGAACAACCTCTGAACAAGTTAACCAGCGGTAATGAACCACCGGGACCGAAGCCATGCACGTGGAAACCCTAAAGATCTTTTGCGACGTCGTCGAGAACCAGAGTTTTTCGCTCGCCGCCTCGCAGAACTTCATCACTCAGTCGGCCGTCAGCCAGCAGGTGCGCGGTTTGGAAGAGCGTTACGGCAAGCGATTGTTGGAGCGCAAACGGGGAAGCGTCCGTCCCACCGCGGCGGGCGAGATTCTCCATCGCGCGGCGCGCGAGATTCTCCACGTCTACGGCGAGATGGAATCTCAGCTGCAAGGTCTGAGCAACGTCGTCACCGGCAGTATTCGCGTCGGTACCGTACACAGTATCGGCCTCTACGATCTGTCCGACCCTCTCAAGCACTACTTCGCCGATTTTCCCAACGTCAACGTCTATCTCGAGTACGACCGCGCCAGTCACGTCTACGAGCAGGTGCTGCGCGGCAACGTCGATCTCGGTATCGTCGCCTACCCGACCGCGCGCGCGCAGATAACCGTGCTCGACTTCAGAACCGATCGACTCGTGGTGGTCTGTTCTCCGTCGCACGCACTGGCCGGCAAACCGAGGACCTCGGTGGCAGATCTGGACGGCGAGAAAGTCGTCGGCTTCGAAAAGGGGATTCCGACCAGGCTCGCGCTCGACCGCCTGTTCAGCGAGAAACAGGTTGCCGTGCAGTACGTCGCCGAACTCGACAACATCGAAATGGTCAAGCGACTGGTCGAAGTCGGGGCCGGAGTAGCCATCATTCCCGAGAAGGCCTGTGCGCACGAGGTGCAGGCCGGCACGCTGATGAAGATCGAACTCGCCGACCGCGGGATCACGCGCCCGATCGGGATCATCTATCGTACCGGCCGTCACTTCAGTCCGGCCGCCGAGAAGTTCATCGAGTACCTGCAAGCCGACAGCAAGCGCGAAGCCGCCGCATCGTAGAGCTCACAGTTCACGCAGCGCCGGGACTACTTCGCGCGCAAACAGTTCGAGACTCTCGGGCATCGCCAGGTCTCCGAACAAGATCGCAAAATCGCTGACGCCGCAGTCTATCTTGGCCTTCATCGCCGCGATCACGCGCTCGGGCGTTCCGGCTACCGCTACTTTGTCGATCTCCGCGAAGTGACCGAGCAGCGCCTTGGCCATCGACAGCTTCGCCTCGAACGCCTCTTCGTCGGCGCCCAGTACCATCATGGTTTGTTCGCTGACGACGATATCGCCCGGGTCGCGGCCGATGCGTGCACAGTGCGAGGCCAGAACGCCTTGCAGCCTCTCGATCTCGTGCGCCGAGTTCATCGGACAGTTCCAGCGATGCGCGAAGCGTGCCACCAGTTCGAGCAGGATCTTCTCGCCGGCGCCGCCGATGGTGATCGGCACCGGGGCCTGCACGGGCTTGGGCTGATTGGGAGCTTCTTCGACCCGGTAGAACCTTCCTTTGTAGGTGGCCCTGGAGTCGCGCAGCATGCGAGTGACGATTTCGAGCCCTTCTTCGAGCTGGGCCAGGCGCGTGCGCATGGGCGAGAACTCGTAGCCGTAGGCCTGGTACTCTTCCTCCATCCAGCCCGCTCCCATGCCGAGTTCGATACGACCGCCGCTGATCTGGTCCACGGTCGCGACCATCTTGGCGAGCAGGGCCGGGTTTCGATAGGAGTTGCACGTTACCATCAATCCGAGGCGCAGCCGGGTCGTCACCGCGGCCAGGCCCGACAGGGCCGTCCAGCCTTCCAGAAAATCGAGATCGGGAACGGCGCCAGCCCAGAAGTGATCGACCAGCCACAGGCCATCAAAGCCCAGTTCCTCGACCAGCCGAGCCTTTTCGCGCAGCGCTTCCCAGCTCAGCCCCGCCTGGGGCAGGAATACGGCGAAGGTCGGAGCCGGGCGAGAACGCGGTGAGGAAAGCGACGACGTGGACATAAATGTCTCCTGCAAGAGGCGGCGATGCTAACGATGGGCCGACGTTTCGGCCAACGCGGCGTATTGCGCCCGGCCTGGGCCAGGCTCTATCCTGGCCCGGCTGGGTTGCGGCGCGCCCACCCGGAGTTCTTCGGAGCCCGCCCGAGACCGCGCCGCCAGCAGGTACTCGAGATGGCCGCGCGTGATCCAAAGAAGGGCGGCGAAGTGCCGCCGCGTGACAGTGGCGCCGGCCCGGGATTCAACGCGCCTTTCCGCGAACTCGGGACATCGCTGCGCAAACGCCTGCCGGCGAGACCCGTCTCTCCGGCGCACTCCGCACCCGACCGTCGCGTCGTCGCTTCCGCTTCATCGACCGCGGTTGCGGAAGCGGCGAATGTCGCCGGCGTGGCCGCTGCGCCGACGCCGCCCGCGCCCGCGCCGATCAGTGAGGCCGAGGCTTTCGCCGAGGCCACGCGGGGTGTTTCGCGCATCCGCTCCGAGCCGCGTGTGCGTTCCAAGGAACCGCCCGACTTCGGCCGCATCGCCGCCGGCAGGCGCGAAGATCTGGCGGACCTGGCCGGCGCCGTCGGCTTCGACGTCGCGTTTCACGATCACTACGTGCGCGGTCGTGCCGACGGCGTCAGTCGCGAGACGCTTTCGAATCTGGAGAAGGGCGGCTTCGCGGTCGCCGCTCACCTGGATCTGCACGGAATGGTGCTCGAAGATGCCCAGGCGGCGGTTGATGAGTTCCTGAAAGAGCAACAACGCCGCGGTCATCGCTGTGTTCTGCTCGTCACCGGCAAGGGCAGGAACTCTCCGGGGCAGCAAGGCGTGCTCAGGGAGAAAGTGCCGGAGTGGCTGGCGCGAGGTCCGAGCGCACGTCGAGTGCTCGCTTTCGTCAGCGCCCGACCCTGTGATGGAGGCGTCGGTGCGTTGTACGTATTGATGCGCAGCACCAGTTCGCGTAAAAATCGTATCGACGTCGAGTTCGGCGGTGTAGGCAGTTTGGAACCCTGACTCGCGTCCGTGAGTCGGGCGCCTTCGCAGACCGGCGACCTCTCTTGTTTCTTCCTGTGTGGTCCTCCGTCGTAGGGCGGGTGTGGAGGTGGTGGTGGTCAGAGCGGAGGAGGCGTGCCGCCTGCTCTACGTGGGAGACGACGGCGACGTCTACCAGAAGAGCGGCGGCGGAAAGACTCTCAAGTTGACATGGGGTTGGAGCGACATGGCCAACCCGGAGCGGCTCTACTACGTGTGGCCGGCGTATTCGCCGGACGGTTCCCAGATCGCGTGTTTCGGCGTTCGCTCGGGCTCGGTGCCCGAGGCGAGTTTGTTTACCGTCGCCAACGACGGCATCCGCATGCACGAACTCTGGCGCATGACCGAGGCCGCCGCTCCGGTGTGCGAGAGCTGGTCGCCCGACTCGCGCAGCATCGCACTGCTGCTCCAAGGCGAGAATGAACTCCAACTGGAGATTGCGCAGGTACATCGTCCTGGACGAACGATCGCGATCGACCGCGGAGCGCCGCTGTTCTGGTCGTGGTCGCCGCGCGCCGGGTACCTCGCCGTGCACACCGGAGGAAGTGCGACCCTCTACGACGATGCCAGGCTCTCGATCTTTCACGTCGACGACGAGTGCACCAAGATCGTCGAACTGTCGCCGGGCGAGTTTCGTACGCCGACCTGGTCTCCCGATGGAAGCCGCCTCGCTTACATTGACGCGAGCGACGGCGGGCGCGAATTCCTGGCATTCTACCGCATGCAGGACGGCACCATCGACGTCATCCACCAGGTGCATGGACAGACCGTGATGTTGTGGTCTCCCGACGGCCGTACTCTGGCGGTCTCACAGGCTCTCGGCGATTCGCCTCACGTCTATTCGGGCCTCACTCTGGTCGACGTCGAACGCGGCACCGTGCGAGTGATCGACGAGAGCGAACTGGTGAGTTTCTTCTGGTCGCCGTGTTCGCAACGCATCGTGACGATGTCGTTCGAAGCCCGCGCCGGCATGCAGTGGCACGTGCTCGACACCGGCGGCATCAAGCGCCGCCTCGGATCGAACTTCTATCCGAGCCGCGAGCTGGTCTACTTCTCGTGGTTCTTCGACCAGTTTGCCGCATCGCACCCGCTGATTTCGCCGGACGGCTCGCGGCTGGCCTTCGCCGGTCACATGAACGACCGGGGACCGACGCCGGAGCGAGCGCTCCGGGCCGACCGTGGCCCGTTGCCCCAGCGCGGCGAGAGCAACGTCTACGTGGCCTCGCTCGACGAGGACCGTCCCGTCGAGCGGCTGGCCGCGGGCCACTTCGCGTGCTGGGACGCGCAAGTAAGGGCGCACGCGGCTTGAGCACCGGGGCCGGCAGGGTTTTCGCCCACCTGCTGAGCCTTACGCGCCCTGTCCTGGGGGCGGCCATTGCGGTGGTCCTGGATGGCGACTCGCGCAACTCGGCGCTGGTTCTGCCTGCCGCGCTGGCGGCCTGCGCCAGCGACTACTTCGACGGACCTCTAGCGCGTCGTAGCGGCGCAGACACTGAGGCCGGCCGTCTGGTCGACGGTCTTTGTGACGCCGGTTTCTTGGCGCTGGCGCTCGCCGGCATGGCCAGGGCGCACGTATGGAGCGGCGCCGGCGCGACTGTCCAGGCGCCCGGCTGGAGCGGTCTCGACCTGCTCCCGCTCGCGGCGCTCGCGATGTCATTCGGCATCTATCTGGTCAGGATGTCGGTGCAGCGACGACGCGGAGAAGTGCCTGCCCGCTCGGCGCGTGGCCATCGCGCCGGGATCGCAAACTACGGACTGGTGCTGATAGGCGCCGCCGAGGTCTGGCCGGCTCTGACTCTGCCGCGCGTGTTGCTCGAGGTCTGTTGCGTAGCGGTAGCGCTGCTCAACTTCGCAGCCGTCGGTGAGAACCTGGCACTGTTGTTCCCACGCTCGGCGCCCCGCCCTACAATGCGCCCATGAACATCCGCCCGCCCCGCTTGGATCGCCGTCGTGCGCTGCTTCTCGCCGCGGTTCTGGCCGGCTGCACACCGGTCTCGAATTCCTACGACGTGCACAGCGCCGACCTCTCCTGCGAAGAGGCCAACCGCATGGTGTACGCGGCCGTGATCGACATGAACATGAAGGTTACCGCCTTCACCCAGGCCCAGCCGGGGCGGCCCGGCTTTCTGCGAGCGACAGGATCGGATCGCAGCGGCACCGTCTCGATTACCTGCGATCCCGGCGGCGTGGTGATCGATCCGAGGCAAACCAGCATGGGAGACCGGATCTTCGAGCGCGGAATCCTGCTGTCGGTCACCGGTCGCGCCGGACTGTCCGTCGCTCATGGCAACGTGACCGGACGAATCCGTCCGGTCAGTGCCGAAGAGGGGGCGACTTCGGGTGAAGACGGCCACGGCGTGAGCCCCTCGGGCGGCGTCGGTCTCGAGATCGAACCCCAGCACGGCTTTTCGACGGTGCTCGATTTCGACGCCGATGTTGCCGCCGCCGGCGTGCTACCGATCAAGGTGACGATCCGCAATGGAACCAACCGTTCCTACCAGTTCTCGCCCGCCGATCTGGTGGTGCGGGTGCGCGGCTCGCGTGCCTCGGCCGAGCCGTTGACGCCTGCCGACGCAGCCGCCAGGCTGGTGGCACGGGCGGGCTCCGAAAGCGCGCAGACCCAGATCGGCAACGTAGCGTCGGCGAGAAAGGTCATCGTCGACAGGGCTCTCAAAGGCGGCAAGCTCACGCCCGGAGCGAGCGCGAGCGGCTACGTGTACTACCCGGTGGGAGACTACGACCGCGCCAAGCTGACGATGACCGACGTTTCGACCGGTGAGGCCGAGGGCTTTCTGGTTGAGTTTTGATCGCGCCGGCTTGGCCGTGGCGGCTCGCTTCGCAGCCCTCTTTGTGTTTCACTTTCGCGCCGCCAGGGGGTTACCGTGGCCACCGTCATCACAGAGGAATGCATCAATTGCGGCGCTTGCGAGCCGGAGTGCCCCAACACCGCGATCTATGCATCCGGCATTGCCTACGAGCTGGTCGGCGCGACGCTCAAAGCGCTCTCCGACGATTTTTTCTACATAGTTCCGGACAAGTGCACCGAGTGCGTCGGGTTCGTCGATCACGAGGCCTGCGCGGCCGTGTGTCCGGTGGATTGCTGCATTCCGGATCCGAAATGTCCGGAGAACGAAGACGTGCTGCTGGCCAGGGCGCGCAAGCTTCATCCTGACAGAGCCTTCGAAGAACCGCCGCCGTCTCGCTTTCGCAAGTCCAGGCCAACCAGCGCAGCGGCAGTGACCGCCAGCCTGGCTCCCAAAGCGCCGGTGGCGCCCGAGTCGCCGCCTGCTCCCCCGATCAAGACTCCGACCCCCGATATAGTCGCAGCACCCACGCCGCCGACGCCCGCCACGGCCGCCGCGGTTCCGGTGCAGGCGGCCGCAGTTGCCACGAAGCCGCAGCCCACCGCGCCGGTCGCCGCCGAGGCCGCGCCGAGCTCGGCGACTGCGGCCGTGCCTGGGGCCGCCGCCGCCGTTGCACCAAAGCCCGCCGCCGTTTCTGCCGCTCCGGCGGCCGCCGCCGCCGCCGCGCCGAAAGTCGCGCCCGCGCCGCCCGCTACGCCGGCGCGACCCGCGCCGGTTCGCGCCGCCGACCCGGTCGGCGATTTCGAGGTTCCGGTACTGTGCCGCAACTGTCAGGTCGACTACCCGGTTCGGTTCGGTCTGCTGTCGCCCGGGGCCAATCTTCGCTGCCCGCACTGCCGCGCCTCTCATAGTCCCACCCAGGAGCATTTCCTGCTGGTCGGGAGTCGCCTGCGCCGTTACGTCGCGGATCTCGACGCAGCACGCTCCCGCGCTGCCGGCGGGCGCGGCGGGGCGAAGGTCGACGCCGCTGGGGTCCAGTTGCGCCAGGCGCTCGACCGCGATCTGCGCGCCATCAGTGCCAGGCTGTTGTCACGCCCGAAGAGTTCCCGGCTCGGGTTGTCCTGAGCGATCCAGGACGAACGACTGCCGGAGCCAGGCCGCGTGCGTAGACAACTGCATCAGTTCCTCACCGAGCATGGGGGCGCGACCGGAGCCGGCGAGCTCCTCGACGTCGTGTTCGATGGTCGTGGTCGCGACAGTGAGTTCGGCCGCTTCTTTATCGGCGCGCTGCTCGCCGACGACCCCCGGTTCGTCGAGAGCGAAGAAGGCGTTTGGCATCTTGCCGAGGAGCACGTGCTCGACGCCGACTTGGCATGCGCGCCCTTCGTAGTCGTCGACCTCGAGACCACCGGTCATCGGCCTGACGACGAAGGTGTCACCGAGCTCGGCGCGATCCGACTGGAAGGGCTCCGCGAGGTCGGCCGCTTCCAGACTCTGGTTCACCCAGGGCGTTCGATTCCGAGCTTCGTCACCAAGCTGACCGGAATCTCCGACGCGATGGTGGCGCGCGCGCCGGTCATCCGCGACGTGATTGGCGAGTTTGCCGCGTTCGCGTCCGGAGCGGTGCTGGTCGCGCACAACGCGGCCTTCGACGCGCGGTTGCTGGATCATGCCAGCCGCCGCCATCTGGGCCGTCCGCTGGGCTTGCCGCACCTGTGCACCGTGCGTCTTGCGCAGCGCTTGCTTCCCGAGCTTCGCCGTACCTCTCTGGAAGCGCTCGGCGAGCATTTCGGGCTCAGCCCGTCGCGGCGTCACCGCGCGATGGCCGATGCCGAGATGACCGTCGAGCTGCTCGCGCGCTTCATCGCAATGCTGCAGGAACGCGGAGTCTGCGACGTGCAGGGTCTGATCGACGCGCAAGGTGATCCGGCCTCCCCGCGGCGACTGGAGGTGCACGTTGCGCAGAGCGACCTCGAAGAACTGCCGGAAGCCCCCGGTGTCTACCGTCTGATCGGTCGCGAGGAGGAGCCGCTCTTCATCGGTCGCTCCGAGAATCTGCGCGAGCGCGTGCTGCAGTACTTCCTCGGCGCCGACCACGGCAGCGACCGCCAGTTGGCGCTGATATCCAAGACCTACGAGGTCTCATTCACGCGCTGCGGCTCCGCGTTGGAAGCCGCGCTGCTGGAAGCCGACCAGATTCATCGCTTCGAGCCGCCCTACAATCGCGGCGATCGTCATCTTCCCAGGGGTTTTTTCGTCAAGGTTTCGACCCGAGCGGGTTTCCCGCGCGTGTTCGTCGCCGGACGCGTGGCGCCCGATGGGGCCCTGTACATCGGGCCACTGAAGGGCCGCGCCTTCGCCGACGACGCTGCCGATCTGCTGGCCGCCGCGTTCCGCCTGCGTACGTGCCCCGGCAACTTGAAGCCCGACCCCCACTACGAGCCCTGTCCGCTCGGCCCCGCGGGGCGGTGCTCGAGCCCGTGCAATGACAGCGTCGATGCCGGCGCCTATGGCCAGCAGGTCGAGGCGCTGGCCCGGTGTCTGCGCGGCCGCTTCGGACCGCGCGAGTTGCTGGCCAATCTGCACGTGGCCGCGGGAGAGCGCGACTACGGTCGTTTCCACGCGGCCGCGCGCCGGCTCGAGCGGCTCGCCCAGAAGTCACACTGGCTGGTCAATTCGCTCCATTACCTGGCCGTCGCGCCTGCGGCGCCCTGCCCGGAAGCGCAAGGCCCCGATGGCGACACGCGAGGCCTCTTCGTTGCCGCCGTGGTCGCGGGTCGCTGCATCGGTGCGCGTGGGGTGACGGTCGCGGATGACATCGAGCGGCTGTTCGAGGAAGTCCGGCGCGCATGGCGCGGCGAGCAGCCGCCGCGTGGCGAGCGTCCGGTCGCCGATGCCAGCACGGTCCTGGCATTCTGGCTGCAAGAGAGTGAGACCGTCGCGACCGAGACCGTGATCGACCTCGAAGAGAACGACGAAGCGAGCCTGGAGTCGGCACGGCGACGGCTCGCGGAGTTGTTGGCAGCTTCCTGAAGCGGAAAAACTCGTGCGGCCGCCGCGCCGTGTTGAACGCCGGGGACAGGCGGTCCATAAACGAAGTCTCCCCGCGCGAGTCCGGCGATGTCTGCTGCCGACAAAGAGGTGGTCGAAGTTCCCTCGACAGTCGCCGCCACCGCACGCGGCTGGCGTAGCTACGTTTACGAAAGCGAAGGCTGGCTTCTCGCCGCCGCGGTCGCGATCGGGGTGCTGGCCGCTCTTGCCAACGTCGTTTTCCACTTCGCCGTCGAGGCGGCCTCGGGTTGGTTCTGGGGAGGCCTCGCCGGCGGGTTCGGCATCGCTCCGCAGCACGTCACCGACGACATCTTTTCCACCGGCCTTGCTGGCCTGCCCCGACACTGGTGGCTGATTCCGCTGGTACCGATGACTGGCATGGCTGTGCTGGTGGTGCTCGACTACTGGTTCCCCGGCGAGATCCACGGCTACGGCCTTCCGCGTTTCCTCGAGATCGTCAACGTCGAGGGCGGCTACATCAAACGACGCTGGATGACGCTGAAGACGCTGGCCAGCGCGATCACGCTCGGATGCGGGATGAGTGCTGGCGTCGAAGGCCCGATCGCACAGATCGGCGGGGCCATCGGATCGACGGTAAGCAGGCTGATCCGCCCCACGCCTGAGCACCTTCGAGTGCTGATCGCAGCGGGTACGGCGGCCGCCATCGCGGCGACTTTCGGCAGTCCGATCGCCGGAGTGATGTTCGCCCAAGAGGTCGTCCTGCTCGGCGAGTCGCAGATTCAATCGCTTACGTTGCTGGTGGTGTCGGCCGGTTCGGCGACGGTGATGTCGCAGTACCTGGCTCGCTATCATGAGCTACTCCATGTGCCCGCCTTCCACTTCCCGATCAACCACGAGTTGTTGCTCTACCTCTCGCTGGGGCTGCTGTGCGGCCCGCTGGCGGTGGCTTTCATCCGGTCGTTCTATGCGATCAAGGACTGGGCCGCGGCCTCGCCGATTCCGACCGCGCTGCGACCGGTGGCCGGTGCTTTGGTCGTCGGTGTGTCGCTGATCTTCTTTCCGCAGGTCGCCGGCAGCGGGTACGACGTCATCAACGAGGCCTTCTTCGGCCGCATGGGCGCGCAACTGCTGCTGGCCCTGGTCGTGACAAAGATGCTGATGACAGGGGTTACTCTCGGCTTTGGCGGTTCCGGCGGCGTGTTCGCTCCCGCGATGTTCGTCGGTGCGATGTTCGGCGCCGGGTTCGCGACGGTGGTCAACCATTTCGCGCCGGGCGCCATCGCCGAGCCCGGCGGATTCGCTCTGGTCGGAATGGGCACCTTGCTGTCGGCGGCCACCCACGCGCCGATGACGGCGATCTTCCTGCTCTTCGAACTGACGCGAGACTACGATGTCGTGGTGCCGATCATGGTGACGGCGATCACGGCCACGATCACCGCCAGGCGCCTGTTCCCCGAGAGCATCGACCATTACGATCTCGCCCGCCGCGGTCTGCACCTGTCCGCTGACAGCCGTGACCACATCCTGCGCCAGCACTTCGTGCGCAGTCTGGTCGCCCGCGACGTCGAACTGGTGGCCGAGAACCTGATGCTAGGTGAGTTCTTGAAGAAGGTGACCGATTCGCATCACAGTCAGTTCCCGGTGGTCGACTCCGATCAGCACCTGGTCGGGATGATGGGGATGGAGGATCTGCGGGCCGTGCTGCTGGCGCGCGAGTCGTGGCCCTACCTGATCGTCGGAGAGCTGGCCCGCCGTGATGTGCCGGTGGTCCGCGTCTGCGACAGCCTCTACGATGCGATGGGAATCATGGCCGACCACGGCCTCGAGCAGATCCCGGTCGTCGACGAAACCGACGAACGTCGCGTGGTGGGGCTCCTCAAACGGTCGGAACTCCAGAACTTCTACCAGAAGAGGCTGCTTGCCCGCGATCTGCTCGGCTGATATCGGCTGGGATCCGCCGAAGGACCCCGGGGATGGGTTGTTCGGCGGGCTCCTGGGGATCCCTCCCCCGAGAATCGGATGAAGACGCGAAGACGGGTCATCATAACCGCCGACGATTTCGGCCTGCTGCCGGAGACCACCGATTCCGTGATCGCCGGTTACGAGAGCGGCGTCATCACCAGCGCGAGCTTGCGCGTGAACGCGACGGCCTCACATGAAGCGGTGGTCGCGGCGTCGATGCGCCCGGGCCTCGGCGTGGGCCTTCAACTGGTGCTGTGCGACGGCATCTCGACGCTGCCGCGCCGCCACATTCCCAACCTCGTCGATGGCGCCGGTCGCTTCGTAGATCGCCCGCTCGAGGCCGCCTGGCTCTACCGCCGCGGCGCCGGCCTGCGCGAGGAACTGACGGCCGAGATCCGCGCCCAGATTGAAAAGTTCCTGGCCACCGGGCTCAACCTGAACTTCATCTCGGGCCACTATCACCTGCACCTTCACCCGACGGTGCTCTCGATTCTGCGCGAACTGGCCGACGAATACCCGATCCTGGCGCTACGCAGGCCCTGCGCCGCGCTGGCGCGTCACGACCGCCGGCGCGGGATTCCGGACTTCCAGAGCCGGCTGGAGGCGACGGTACTCGGGTTGATCTCGCGGTGGGGAAGTCTCCGCGCGCGCGGCTTCGTATCGCCGGATCGCGTCGAGGTGCTGAGTACTTCGCGACCGGCCGCAGAGTCAGACGTGGCGGCACGTCTTGCCGCGATCGGCGGTGGGGTTACCGAACTGGTCTGCCGGCCGGGATCGCGCCTGGCTCAGTTCGACGGCGTCGGCGAAGCCGCGGTGGTCACCAGCCGCATCGTGCGCGAAGCCATCACTCGGTCCGGCATCGAACCGATCTCCTACCGCAACCTCGTCGAAGACGTCTGAACTGGCCGTCAGGTGAGCAGGGCGCCTTCGTGCTCGAGTAGCCAGCGTTTACGCTCGAGGCCGAAACCGTAGCCGGTAAGCGAGCCGTCGGCGCCGATCACGCGATGGCACGGAACGATCAGCGAGACCGGGTTGCGACCGTTGGCCAGGCCGACGGCGCGTACCGCCTTGGGATTGTCGATGCGCCGCGCGATGTCGCCGTAAGAGGCGGTGGTGCCGGGCCTCACCGTTCGCAGCGCGGCCCACACGCTTTTCTGGAAGTCGGTTCCGCGCAGATCCACGTCGATGTCTTCGAGGGCGTCGGTGCGGCCGGCAAAGTAGGCTTCGAGACTGCGGCGCAGCGCCGGTAGCGAATCATCTTCGAACCGCGCCGCAGCGCCGGGAGCTGAAAGGCCGAACGCTTTCTCGACGCGGCGGCGAAGTCTTTCCCATCCCTCTCCGAGCGCCAGAGCGCACACGCCGGCGTCGGATACGGCAAACGTTACGGGCCCGATCGGCGACTCGACGCGGTCCACGCGCAGAACGCACGCCGGCGTGTGCGACCGCAGGGCGGCTGTGTCTTTCATGGGATACTCTCCGACTTCGCGGTGACGTGCGCACGCGGCTTTGGTCTGCGAGCGCCGTCGACCGACCGCGCCGCCAACCCGTTCCACAGATGGACGACGGCGTACGAACGCCACGGTCTCCAGCTCTCGGCCCGGGCGCGCAGTTGCCGCCCGGTCGCGCGCGCGCCGTCGCCGCCCAGCGCATGAAGCAAACCAAGGTCTGCGTCGGGCAGCGCGTCGGGGTCGCCGAGGCCGCGCAGTGCAACGTACTCGGCCGTCCAGGGGCCGATCCCTCGCAGCTCCAGTAACGATGCCCGTGCAGCGGCGGGGTCGGCGCCGTCGCCGAGGTCGATCGCGCCCGTGTCGACAGCCCGGGCCAGCTCGCGCAATGTCGCGGCGCGCGTGCGCGTCAGACCCAGTCCGTCCAGGTCGGCGTCGCCGATGCAGGCCAACTCGGCGGGCTGCGGGACCGCGATGTCAGGTCCGTCCTGCCGGGGCGCGGCGGCGACGCGGGCGCCGAAACGGTCGGCCAGGCGAGCGAGCACGCTGCCTGCTGCGGTAACGCTGATCTGCTGTCCGACTACCGCTCTCACGGCGGCTTCCCACGCGCTCCAGCAGCCCGGCACGCGCAGGCCCGGCCGCGCGGCGAGCAGCGGCGCGAGCAGAGCGTCGCGCCCGAGCACTTCGCCGACCGCAGCCGGATCGGCGCTGGTATCGAACACGCGAGCGGCGCCGCGGTAGAGAAGATCTACGACGCGAGGATGGTCGAAATCGGCGGCCAGCAGTAGATGATTCCTGGCCCGATCGCAGGTCACGCGGACGAGTGCGTGCCCGTCGGCCGAGCGCAGCACGCGCATGTAACTGTCACCGATCACCGCTTCGACGCCGGCGACCGCGCGCGGCGCCAGAAATGCCAGCATCGCGTTCCAGTCGTACGGCGGCCGGTAGGCGAGTTTGAGTTCCAGGCGCGGTCGATGCGCGACCTGTGATGATCGCGCGCCGCGGAGTCGGTCAGCGCCAGGGCGCCGCGCCGACCCGCGCAGCACTCCGGGTGTGAACCCGAACGCCGTGCGCATCGCATCGTTGAAACGTCGCACGCTACCGAAGCCGGCCGCCAGCGCTACGTCGGAGATCTTCAGCGACGAGTCGTCGAGCAGACGTCGCGCCAGATGCAGGCGGCGCGTGAGCGCAAGATCGTTGGGTGCCACGCCGAGGTGGCGGTCGAAGAGGCGGCGCAGGTGTCTTTCGCCCACGCCTACGCGGTCGGCGAGATCGCCGACCGCCGCGTTGTCGAGAAGCCCGGCATCTACCAAACGCAATGCGCGCGCGACAGTGGCTTCGGTGCCGAGCCACGCCGAAGAACCGGGAGCGCTTTCGGGGCGGCAGCGCCGGCAGGCGCGAAATCCGCGACTTTCGGCCGCAGCGGCGCACGCGAAGAACTCGACATTCTCCAGGCGTGGCAGCCGCACGCGACAGACTGGCCGGCAGTAGATGCCAGTGGTGCGAACCGCCACGAAGAAACGCCCGTCAAAGCGTGCATCGCGGCTGGCCAGCGCCCGGTAGCACGCGCGGCGGTCCAGATGCGGCTGGGTGTCCTCGTTCACGGGGCCGGTTATAGCCCCGCGGCGGCGTGCTGTCTGGCCGTTTTCGGCCGTGGTCTTGCTCGGCGCATTGGTGGCACCCGCGATGAAGACGGCCGCGCGCCGCTGCGCCGGGCGATCAGCCCCAAAGTACCGACAGCGATAGCGCAAAACCGGTCAAGTAGGTGCCGAGAGCACCGGCAAAGCGTAGCGGCTGCGGCTTGTCGAGCGAGGCCGACATGATCATCCCCGCCGCGTGCAGGTAGCGCGAGAGGACCGCCAGCATCGCGACGAATTCCATCCACCCGGAGGCACCTTGCATGCCGACCGCGTAGATCAGCAAGCCGAGCATCGGCGCGTGCTCGCAGGCGTTGCCGTGTGCACGCACCCACTTGTGGAGGGTGTCGGTCGGATCGTCCTTGAAGCCGATGACCGTGTTGGTGCTTCCGCGCAGTAGCGAGATGCGCAGACCCAGACCGATGATGAGGAGCCCGAGCAGACCTATGCAGTTGAGCGCGACGTTCATGGAGCCTCCTTGCGCCGCGGCGGCGCGTGACAATCCTAACGGAACGCGTGCCTCCACCAAACCCGGCGTGCAAAAGGTGCAAAAGGGGTCAAGTCGCGGCTTGCGACATGCTCTCGATCTGGCGGAGCTGACGGCGCCGGTACCGTCCGGCGCGCGGTCTGGAGCCCCGGCGTGTCGGCTCCGAGCGCCACGTGCACCTCGCATTGGGGAAGCAGTCGTGGAACCCTGCCGCCGTGCGTCTGCTGGTTGTCGAAGACGAGCGCAAGACTGCGGAGTACCTGCGCAAGGGGCTCTCCGAGAGCGGGTTCGTCGTCGACGTGGCCGGCCGTGGCGATGAGGGCTTGCGGCTGGCGATGACCGGGGAATACGACCTGGTCGTGCTCGACGTGATGCTGCCCGAGCGCGACGGATGGTCGATCCTCGCGGCGATGCGCCGCACGGAGAACTCGACGCCGGTACTGTTGCTGACCGCGCGCGATGCCGTGGAGGACCGCGTCAGGGGTCTGGATCTGGGAGCGGACGACTACATGGTCAAGCCGTTCGCATTCTCGGAACTGCTCGCGCGCGTGCGCAGCCTGCTACGGCGCGGCCCCGGCCGCCAGCCCGAAACGCTGCGGATCGCCGATCTGGAGATCGATCTGATTCGCAACAGAGCGACGCGAGCGGGGCGCAGACTGGATCTTACGCCGAAGGAGTTCGCGCTGTTGTCGCTGCTGATGCGACGTCAGGGTGAAGTGCTCTCGCGCACCATCATCGCCGAACAAGTCTGGGACATGAACTTCGACAGCGAGACGAATGTCGTGGACGTGGCCGTGCGCAGGCTGCGCCGCAAGATGGACGATCCATTCCCGGTCAAGCTAATCCAGACGGTTCGTGGCATGGGATATGTACTCGAAGAGCAGTGAGCGGCCCGCGTCCGCGCCGGAGCCCGGTGAGCCGGCACCCGATAACCCGACGCGAGTCTGGTCCATCGCCAAACGATTTCGCTTGGTGTACGCGGTCTCGACGGCAGTCCTGCTGCTGCTCACGGCGGGATTTCTCTATCTCGCGCTCGAGCGAAGCCTGGACGCCAGAGACCATGCACTGCTGGCCAGCAAAGTGCAGGTCTTGCGAGTCCTGCTGCGCCAGGAATCCAGACACACCGACGTGCTGGTGAGCGAAGTCGAGCACGAGGCCACCGAAAGCGCGCTGCGCTACTACATCCGTATTCTCGACGGACGAGGCCGGATGCTGATCGAGACTCCCGGCATGCGCGATCACGTGCCGGCGGCGGTGTTCGACGATCCCTCACCTACCTCCGCGGCGTTGCCGCAAGACGTCGCTTACCACGCCCGCTCGCATGGCTCGTTCCTGGCGTTGTCGATCCAGACCCCGGCAGATACGGGCGGTGGTCTGGACATGCGCACAGTGCAGGTTGCTCTCGACGTTTCGGCGGATCTGGCGTTGCTCGCCGACTATCGCCGCACATTGGCAACGATGCTGGGGTTCGGGATGACGTTCGCCATGGTGGTAGGTGGTTGGTTGGCCCGCAAGTCTACGCAGCCACTGATCGAGATCACCGCAAGCGCGCAGGACATCACGGCCAGCCGGCTCGATGAGCGTATCGTGGTCTCACGCTGGCCGGCCGAACTCGTGGACCTGGCGGCGGCCTTCAACGCGATGCTGGATCGCCTGGAGGAATCCTTCACGCGGTTGTCACACTTTTCCGGCGAGCTGGCGCACGCGTTGCGAACGCCGCTCGGCAACCTGCGTGGCGAAGCCGAAGTGGCACTGGCCCGCGGCCGCACGCCGGAGGAATACCGGCAGGTTCTGCTGTCGGGCATCGAGGAGTACGAACGCCTCTCGCGGATGGTCGACGGCCTGCTGTTCATCGCTCGCAGCGACGACCCCAACGCGGTTGTGGAGCGGGTCCGATTCGACGCCGCCAAAGAGATCGAAGACGTCCGGGAATTCCACCAGCCCTTGGCGGCAGAACAAGGAGTGGACGTCACTTGCGAGGGAAACGGCTGGGTCACCGGCGACCGCATGCTGTTTCGCCGCGCTGTCACCAATCTCGTCGCCAATGCGTTGCAGCACACGCCTGCCGGCGGGAGCGTGAGGATCTGCCTCCATCCGCAGGAGGGTGAGGCGCTGGAAGTGAGCGTGAGCGATACCGGCCGCGGCATCGAACCGGAGAATCTTCCCAGGATTTTCGATCGCTTCTTCCGGACCGACCGTTCGCGCGCGACGGTCCCGGGCGGATCGGGACTGGGGCTGGCCATCGTCCGTTCGATCATGCGCCTTCATGGCGGCAACGTCTCCGCCCGCAGCGAGTTGGAGCGCGGGACGACGGTAAGACTATGGTTCCCGCCTGCGTCCGCGCCCGCGCGTGCGGGCAAGATGACAACTCTGTAATCCGGCCGTCACCTTTTCGTTGGGGCCCTGCTGCTACATTAGCGGCCGGATCGTCGTGCAAATTTTCGGATAAGGAACTGGACGGCTATGAAGACACGCAACACATCGCTATTGCTCGCATTCGCGCTGACCGCATCGGCGCTCCTGTTCATGCCCTATGCGCATGCTTCCGGCATCGACGGCGGCTATGTCGGAACCGACGCGTGTCTGGCCTGCCACGACGGTTCGCTGGCGTCCGACAAGACCGGCTTCACCAAGACCGGCCATCCGTGGAAGTACAAGCACACCGGCGGCATGACGCCCGTCGATCCGCTCTCGGGGTTGTTCCCACGACCGCTTCTTTCGGGTTTGAGCACGGCCACGCTCAACGGGTTCAAGGTCGATGATGGGTCTGGGCGGCTCGACTGGTCGGCGATCAACTACACCATCGGCGGTTACGGCTGGAAGATCCGCTGGGGCCTCAAGGACCCTTCGGACGCCAAGACGGGCTACGTGTGGACCGGCTCCCAGGCCCAGTACAATCTCGATAACGGCTCGTCGTCGGCCTACAACTCCGGGACCGACAAGAAGAACGAATGCGCCACTTGTCATCAGACCAACGGGTCCGTGTTCACCTACGGTTACAGTTGCTACACCGATCCGCTGACGGCCAACCGTTCGCAGCCGTTGCTGTCGAATCCGGGCACCGATCTCGAGGAGATCACCGGTGACGCAATCGGCAACGAAGACGGCGTCTGCGATACCGCCGAATCGTGCAAGATAGGCGGCTACCGAAGCCAGTGGACCTTCGACGGCGTCCAGTGTGAAGCATGTCACGGCCAGGGCAGCGGCGCCGGCGACGGCGGACACGCAGACGTGGGTGGCTCGGTCACGCAAGGAGTGCTCACGCTCGCGGGCGGCGTGGAGATCTGCGCCAAGTGCCACATCCGCGGCGAGAATACCCCGAGCACCGGAGCCGAATGCGGCGGCGATGCGAATCCGGCGATTCTGGCCAACGGCGCCAAGATCACCGATCCGTTCATCGGTCACCACGAGCAATACAACGAGATGCACGGCCTCAGCAACGACGGTGTGCACTCGTCTCTGACCTGCACCACCTGCCACGATCCCCACAAGCGTGCGGCGAACGTTCTCGGATCGGTTGCGACGGCGCTCGGCATTACCGGCGACAACACGAAGCCGGAACCCGGCGCGATCCGCGTGCAGTGCGGCGACTGCCACAGGGCCCAGGCGGATGCCGACGCGGCCAGTGCGGCCGCCAATCCGACCGGCAAGCATGCCGATCACGCCTCTCTGTCTTGTGTGGATTGCCACATGGCCGAGGCGACCAAGACGGCCACCAACGCTTCCACCGCCGGCTGGGGTCGCAAGGGCGACCTGAAGACCCACATCTTCGACATCAACCCTGCGGGCTCGAGCATCGTCAGAAACAACGGCTTCACCAACGTGGCGCAGAACTACATCACGCCGAAGTACGCATGCGGCAAGTGCCACGACGCCGGCATCTACGGCTCCGTCATCGCCGGGCCGACCAACGAGGCGGCTGCACAAGCCGAAGCGAGCGGCTATCACAGTGTCGCCGGCATCGACGGTGGTTACGTCGGTTCGGAGGCATGCTCGGGCTGCCACGCCGAGCACTACGACGAGTTCACCAAGTCGGGACATCCGTACAAGGTGCGAATGACCGATGGCGCAACGCCCACGGCGGAGACTGACCCGCTTTCGGCGCTGCTGGCGGATACCATGCCGAACACCGCCGATCTGCTCAATCCGAACGGCGAAACCGACGTCAAGGTCAGCGATGCGTTCGGCAAGCTCGACTGGTCGGCGGTCAGTTACGTGATCGGCGGTTTCGGCTGGAAGGCGCGCTGGGGAGTCAACGATACGGTCAACGATTCCGCGACCGGTTACATATGGTCGAGCAGCGTGTCGAGTCCGAGCGGGGCGCAATTCAACATGCTGGCAGCGGACCCCGACCTCGACCCCTCCGGCAAGCGGCCGGACTGGTCGACCTACGGCAGCGCAACCAAGAAGTACCAGTGCGCGGCGTGCCACAACACCAACGGAACGACCTCGGCGGACGCCGGTTGTACCACCGCGCTCGGCAGTGGCCGCGATGAGCCGTGGGCCTCGACCGGTCTGGTCTACACGAACCCGGGCGGCTTCCGCAGCGAATGGTCGCTGAGCGGCGTTCAGTGCGAAGCCTGCCACGGAACCGGTGCCGCGCACGTGACCGATCCTTCGGCCAACGTCATGGCGATGGACTCGTCCAAGGATGCGTGCGGAACCTGTCACATTCGGGCGGAAAACACCTCGGGTATGGGCGCCGAATGCAACGGAACCGCCAATCCGGCGATCCTGACCAACGGCGCGAAGATCACCGGCGACTACATCAACCATCATGAGCAGTACAACGAGCTCGTCGGTCTGAGCGACGGCGTCCACAGATCGCTCGATTGCGTGGACTGCCACGACCCGCACATGCGCTCGCATCAGGTGACCGACGGCATCGCTGCGGCCCTCGATATCACCGACAACGACCTGTCGGCGGAGGCGCGAGGAGCGGTCGCTTCTTGCGATAGCTGCCACCCTGGCAAGACGCTCAAGTATCCGATGAGCGATGTCACCTGCATTGACTGTCACATGGCCGAGGCGACCAAGTCGGCGACGAGTGAATCGCCTGAAGGTGCATGGGGTCGGATGGGCGACGTGAAGACGCACATCTTCAAGGTCGACCCGGCAGCGACGACGATCACGAGGTCGAACGGCTTCACCAACGTCGCGGCCAACGCGCTGTCGGTGAAGTACGCCTGCGGCAAGTGCCACGACTCGAGCATGGGCAGCTACGTGGGCAACGGCGCTCTGACGCTCGCCGAGGCTCAGGCGTACGCGGAGAACATCCACGACGACGCGCCGACCGCCAACTTCGGTTACGCGCTCGGGTCGCCCAACACACTGGTGGTGAATGTCGACGGATCGAGTTCTTTCTGCTCGAAGGGAGCTTGTGCATACGACTGGAACTGGGGTGATGGTTCAGCCCACGGCTCAGGCGTTACGGCGTCGCATACGTATGCCTCCGCCGGTAGCAAGACGATCACGCTCGCGGTGAAAGACACCGTTGCTCTGAGTTCCGACAGCAAGTCGGTCAACGTCACGGTCGTAGCTCCCGACGCGGCCCCGACGGCGGCCGGCACGTGCAGCTTCAATGCGAACACGTGGACGGAGACCGTGACCGACACCTCGACCGACGACAACGGCGTCAAGCAGGTGACGGTAAACTGGGGCGACGGCAGCGTGCTCGCCAATGACACGACCGCGCCGTTCGGGCCGTTCAGCCACGCCTTCACCAAGACCGGCACGTTCACGATCACCCACAAGGCGATCGACACGATCGGCCAGCAGAACTCGACGACGTGCACGGCCACGCCGGCGTACTTCTCGATCGGCGGCACCGTCAAGAACAAGCTCGGGACTGCCAACCTGGCTTCGGCGGTCGTGACCGTCAAGAAGAGCGGAGTCGTGGTCAAGACAGTGTACACGTCGGCCACCGGTGCGTTCTCGGCAGGCTCCTTGAAGCCTGGCACGTACACGCTGACGGTGACGAAGTCCGGGTACACGTTCGCCAGTCCGGCGGCCACGCTTACCATCGGTCCGAGCTCGGCCGGCAACGTGATCAACGCTACGGCACCGTAAGAGGGGCATACCGGCAGGCGGGACCGCTTCGCCTGCCGGACTCGCGGGGAGAACACTGAGATGAAATCACTACGAATCGAGGCGATCGTCGCCGGAGGATCCATGAAGACTGTCGTGCAGGCATTGGCGGTTGTGGCCTTGGGGCTGGCTCTCAGCTCTTCGGCGATGGCCTTTACGGGTACGTATACGGCTGGCGCCGGAATCAACGGTACCGTTCACGATCTGGGAACGGCACACAACGGGATGGACTACCAGGCCAATCCCAATGACACGCTCGACAGGATCTGCATC
>JACRCR010000142.1 GCA_016218925.1 Deltaproteobacteria bacterium
CGGGCGACTCGTCTGGGCTTGGCGACTTGGCGGAGGCGCGGGGGCCTTGGGCGGGTCTGCGGTTGACGCAATCTCCAAGGGTCAGACACGAACAAAACACGGAAACGGCAAGGGTGATCCTTCCGGGCAGGCCGCTTATTCTGCTCAGCCCCTACGTCGAGGCTGAGCCCGGCACGGTTTCCGTCCGGAAACCGCGCGATTTGGACCCGCGCTGGCCTTATCGGAACGATCGTTGGCCACAATTGACACACATGTGGCCGGAGATCTTCCATGCCGCATGTTTGGGGGCTATAAGCGTTCGGCCGGAATGGGGCAGCGCTGGGAGTCCGGACCAACAGCGATCGCGTGTTCGCAGACCAGCGGGCGCGCACGCATCCATTGAACGACACGACTCATAGAGAGGAGGAATAAGGAGAATGCAAAAGAGAGTCTTGGGGAAGGCCGCTTTCGTGACGGCCGCGTTTCTCACGGTTAGCGGAGGCATCGGCTGCGGCTTCGTGGCCAGTGTGCCGTGGATCCGCAGCGCCAGCGTCAACCATGTCGTCAACATCGGCGACTCGATCTTCGCGCTGTCGGGCAAGATCCAGGACTACCTGCACTCGTACTCGGGCAAGACGTTCCGCCGTTACGCAACCTCGGGCGCAGAGCTCAAGGGCGGCGACCTGATCGCACCTTCGGTGGTCAATCAGTTCGCGATCGCGCGCGCAGACAACTCGAACATCAAGACGGTCCTCATGGACGGCGGCGGCAACGACATCCTGCTCCCTGTGCTGACCCTCTTCGACTGGTACAACTGCAAGAAGGACTGGTGGGAAAGCAGTCTTTCGACCTCGTGCAAGAACCTCATCAACGACATCTATGTCGATGGGGTGAACCACTTGAACGAGATGCGTGCGCGCGGCGTCACCAAGGTCCTGTACCTCGGGTACTACTACACCAAGGACAGCCTCATCTCGGGCAACCTGTCTGCCCTCAGACAGGCGATCGACTACGGCGACGGCAAGTTTGCAACGGCGTGTGCGAACTCGCTTCTCAGCTGTACCTTCATCGACCCGCGCAGCTCTGTGAAGTCGGCAGACATCATTGCTGACGGCATCCACCCGGCGACTTCCGGATCGCTGAAGATCGCGAATCTGATCTGGCCTCACCTGCAGCCTCGCCTGTAAGGCAAGCGCTGTCTCGCTCGAGAGGTGCGCGGGGACCGGCTTCGGTCTCCGCGCACCGCGCTCGCACCGCCGGCGGCGGCGCGCAATAATCCCGTACATGAATCGCAAACGCGTCTTGGCGCTGCTCTTCGCTGCGTCGCTCCTGGTGACGATGGCAGTAGTCTTTCTGCTGCAGTCGGACGACCCACGGATGGACGTGACGGCGGGCGGCGTCGCCGAGCTTGCGGAAGGCGATCAGCCCCAGGTCGCCGGTAGCCGCGAGCGGCGTGGCGCATCGCCACGCCGCGCCGAGGAAGACGACGAGCTCGAACAGAAGCTCGTGATGATGCTTCTACACCTCTACGGCGACCGGATCTCCAGCACGTCGGTGCAGATCCTGATGGCCCAGATTCGCACGCAGGTGATGACGCTGTTCCCGGGCGACTGGTCGAGCCGCTTCCGGAGGATTCTCGAAGCGGCGTTTCCGGGTTACTCCGCACAAATCCTCGCGACGCTCGCGAACGTGGACTCCTTCGACCGTTGGCTTGCCGCGAACGACGAGGAGCTGGCGGTGCTCACGCCCGAGGAACGCGAGGAAGCTGTGCTCGCGAAGAAGGAAGAGCTCTTCGGGGAGCAGGCCGTCGAGGAGCTCGAAGCCGAGGCTCGCGCGTCCCAACAGCGCGAGCAAGCCATGGGCGAGACCATTCGCAGCCTCGAAGAGTCCGACGACACCACGCTCGACGAGAAGCTCGACGTCTTCAAGGATGCCCTGCACGAGAATCTCGGCGACGGGCCGGCGGCACTCGCACTCGAGAACGGCAGCGTCCTCGCCCAGGCGTTCTTCGGGCTCGATTCCGTCAGCCGACAGCTCGCCGCGCTCGATCCCGCGGCGCGCCAGGAGAGGATCAACGACATCCGCCGTGAGTTCGGCTACGACGAGGAGCAGATCGCGGAGCTCGAAAAGGACGACCGCGAGCGCGAGGCGGACTGGCAGAACGGGTTCAAGTACATGGACGAGCGCCGCTCGCTCGAGAGCAGTTACTCGGGCGCGCAGCTCGAACAGCAGCTCGCCTCGCTCAGGCAGCGCTACTTCGGCGATGAAGCCCGGACGATCGAGCTCGAGGAGAGAGACGGGTTCTTTCGCTTCGAGCGGCCTCGTTTGTATGGGCGCAACTGACGCTGAGACTGCCGAAGCACGCGGAGTAACGCGATGAGTCCAGCGCATGCGACCGGACGTGCCGCCAATGCCAAGTCGGCTAGTTGGGGCGCGGCGCCAGTTGGGGTGGCCGAACGGCTCGGGGGACTTGCTCCGTAGATTTCCAACGTGAACGGGCAATAATTCTACGAGTACTCGACAAACCGTCCACGGAGAGGACCCGGGAGCCGGGCGCACGCACTGGCCGACGACTTTTCCCGGTCTCGGCCCGACTGACGACGTTTCCGCCCGATCCGCAGTGACGCCCGTGCCGGCGTCAGCCGACCACCCCGCGACGTTGCTACCAACGAAATTCGCGCTACGTCAGGCAGCCACGCCCCGCACCACGTTCCCGGGAAGCTCGTGGCACCGTTCACACCACGCCGCCCTGTTCACCTTCAGTCGCCGCGCCCGTGCCGCTCATCTGCCCGCGTCCAGCTTCGCCGGGATCTCCGCTCCCCTGCCGGAGTAGATCTCATCGGGCGTCTGTCCGGAAAACGCGACATGGGGAATCGTCGCGTTGTATTCGGTAACGTAGAACTCGACGTACCGGCGAACCGCCGCGGCCGGGTCGAGTCGACGCAAGAACAACCACTGATGCTTCAGCCCGCTCCAGAACGCCTCGACCCACTACCCATTCAGTATCTGATGACGCCAGCGAGCGAACGACGGTCACGCGGGAGCGTCATCCATTCGAGGGACACAGCCTCTAGATCGTTGAACGTCTCCGCCACAATGGCGAGCCCCATCTCTTCGTAAAGCTCTCCGATGGTTCGCGTTTGCTCGTTCCAGCCAACCGGACGACTGCCATCGCAGCTATGGCTGGGGCGTCGGCGCCAGTCGATGCACTTGGTCCTACAAGCGCGCCGAAGGCAATTGCGCCGCTCGAGTTGCTGTTCAGGGCACACATCCTCGTGGATTCTCTGCTGCGTCGGGCGGCAACGTGGTCGGCCGCAGTGCCTATAGGAAGAACAAGCGGGCTGCTCGGAAGGATCACCCTGCCGTTTGCGTGCTTTGTTCGTGTCGGAGTGAGCCCCAAACTCAGACACGAGCAAGGAGGGAAAGTGGCAGAGGAGTCCTTTCGGCGCAGGCCACCACAACCCGGCGCACCGGATCCGGAATACGCGCGGTTCGCCCGCGCTTGCCAAGGGATCGCACGGCCAGCGCCGCGCGTTGCTTCAGGGAATTCTCCATCGTCGGTCAACCTCCATCCGATTCGGTGGCCCGACGATACGCGCAAATCATTCACGCGGGCAGGGGGGCAGGGCGAGCATGTACGATCGATGACGTGACCGTATGGGGTGTTGTCGAATGGTAGCTGCCGCGCCTGCTGGCGGAGGTTGACGCCCTGTTACAACGAGAAAGCGAGGATCCTTGACACTTTCCGCGTTTGGCTCTCGGCCTCGCGATTTTCGCGCCGGCTCAGCCTTGCAGCGACTGCGCGTAGGGAGAAGCAATGGCCTATTCGCGATGCGCTTGCGCCGTTGTTCGGTCCTGGAGACGACTCGACAGCAAACTTTCAGCACGCCGCCGAAGTAAGACCGACACAGTTGACGAGACGCACCTGCCGCCGCCCCCGGGCCATCCGCGCTGACTACGCTGGCCGTCGCATCGTGGCGGTCTTCGAGCCTCGCTCCAACAGCAGCCGCCGCGCGGTGTTTCAGCAGGACTACGCCCGCGCGCTACGCGCAGCCGACCTGGTCGTGCTGAGCGCGGTGTATCGCAAGGAGAACGATGCTGTGGCCGAGAGCGAGATGCTTTCGACGGATCGCCTCGTGGCCGATCTCGGTAGCGCCGGAGCGGCGGCGTGGTCGGCGGCGGGGCCCGACGAGATTCTCGAGCGGCTGGTTCCGCAGCTGCGCAGCGGCGACGTGGTGCTGTGCATGTCGAACGGGGCGTTCGGTAATCTGCCGCGAAGGATCGTGGCGGCGCTGTCGTAGGGTCGCGGATCGCCGGTGTGGGGCGAACGGCGTCGATCACTGTGACCGAGTCCACATTCATGCCAGCTGCGTTATAGACCGGTGGTGGCAGACGAGCGGGCGCGTCGGCGATGGGGCCAAAGCCGCGTGATCGAACGTCGTGAGTAGATCGAGACGAGCCCCCGGCAGGTCGCATACCTGGAAGACGGACTAATCCCGCGTTGACATGCCCTTACGGCGCCACCTACAAGCAGCTCGACTGCGTATCTTGCCGCTTTGCCAGCGAGGAATGTGATGAAACGATTTGGCTCGTCATGGCTTGCGGCGTTGGCGCTCGCGCTGACGCTACCTACGGGTGCCGCAGCGAGGCCAGCCAACGACGATTTTGGCCGCGCGGCGGTGGTCGATGCTCTCCCCTACATCGACACCAAAGACACTACCGACGCGACCGGACAGCCTCACGAGCGTTCCCTCAGTTGGTCGTGGTGCGGCGAAATTTCGCAGTCGGTCTGGTACGCGTACACGCCTGCGGTGAACGGGTTCGTGACGGCGAGTGTCTACGAATCCCTCTATCTTGAAGCCTATGGCGGGCGACGGCTCGGCGGGTTGGAGACTGTCGCATGCGGTGACGACAGTGACTCATACGGCACGGCCAAGATCAGGAGCTTGCCGGTCGTAGCCGGCACGACCTACTACTTCCGGGTTGGCGGCGGTGGTGTGCTGAGGTTCCGCCTGAGAAGCGCCGCGCCGCCGGCCAACGACAACTTCAGCGCCGCTTCGGTCGTCGATACGTTCCCCTTCACGGACAGGGAGGACCTCCGGGACGCGACGAGCGAGCCCGGTGTGCCGGGATTGGACGATCGTACGATATGGTACGCATATACGGCTACGGCCGACGGCGTGGTGCAGGCGGACACATTCGGGAGCGAATTCTACAGCCGCGTAGCGGCGTACACGGGCTCCGACCTAGGCTCGCTCACGCGCATCGCGTTCGACGACCGGTGGGCGATGGTCGTCATTCCGGTGGTCGGCGGCACTACGTACTACTTCCAAGTCGGTGGGTGGAGTAACTACGGCACCCTTGGCTCGACGTTCAACCTCGGCCCGCCGCTGCCGGTACCTCCCAACGATGATTTTGCCGCCGCTGCGGTCGTCCCGGCGCTACCCTACGCAGACACGCACAACACGATCAGAGCGACGAACGAGGTCGGCGAGCCTTCGTTGTGCGGGGGCATATACAACAGCGTGTGGTACGCGTACACGGCGACAAGCGACGGTTTCGTCAGAGCGAGCACGCGAACCCCCTTTCTTGGCACGGTTGCCGTCTACACGGGCCCTGACCTCGCCTCGTTGGCACCAGGAGGCTGCCGCGATTGGCACTACGAAGACAGCAGTGCCGTCGGGCTGACCGTTGCGGTGACCGCAGGTACTACCTACTATTTCCAAGTTGGCGGCAGCGCATTGGCCGACTACTATGGTCTCGGCTATGCGGGCACACTGGACTTTCAGCTTACGCAAGGGCATTCGCCTAACGACGACTTCGCCGATGCCGCGATCGTTACGGCTCTGCCATACACCGATACGGAATACACCCCAGGCGCTACCTTTGAAGTGGATGAGCCCTCATCGTGTACCGAGCCCAGCGGCTCGAAGAGCGTCTGGTACGCATACACGCCTTCGCAAGACGGATTGCTCGCGGCCGACACGTGGGGAGGCGGCGGCAATCGCGGGTTAGCAGTCTACACTGGGTCGAGCCTGGACTCGCTTACGAATATCGCGTGCTCGGATCAGGCTTCCAAAGTCATCTTTCCCGTAACGGCAGGTACCGCCTACTACTTCCAGATCGACGGTTACCACGTCTCGAACCCTGCTCTGTATTTTCATCTGGACGTAGCGCCGCCACGGCCGGTCAACGACGATTTCGCCGATATGCTGATCGTTCCTGCCGTCCCGTACCTGGACGTGCAGAACACCACGGCCGCCACCGATGAGATCGGCGAGCCGTCCGAGTGCGGACGGGTTTCCGGCGCTGTCTGGTACGCGTACACGGCCACTACGGATGGACATCTGCAGGCACGAACTGGCGCAAGCGTTGACGTCTCGGGCGCTGGCGTTGTCGTCTACACAGGCGCCAACCTCGCTTCGCTGTCGCTGCTCGCATGCGCCGAAAGAGTCGCGGTTCACGCGAGCACTACCTACTATTTCCAGGTGTCCCGCGGCTGGCGAGACAGGGGCGAGGTGACCTTCGTCCTGGAGGATGACCCGGATTACGACGGCGATGGCGTCGATGATGCGGTCGACAACTGCCCGGGCGTATCGAATTGGGACCAATACGACGTCGATCGCGATGAGATCGGCGATGCATGTGACGATGCGGACATCGAGCTGCACCTGCGAACGGCTTGGCTCATGAGGCGACCGAAGGGTCTGTCGGCGATGGCAAGGGGCGAGCTGGCGCTGGTTTCGGTCGCAGGCGATCCGATCGCCAACACTGCGTACTTGGGACTCCGGGTCGAAGTATCCGACGCCGGCGCCGCGAGCGTCGCCTACTCCTTCGAGCCCGGCGAGTGCACTACCTCGCGCTCGGTCATCCGTTGTCGTGCTACCGATGACCGGGCGTGGGTGGAACTTACCCCGGATCCCCAAACGGCGGGACGTTTCGTGTTCGTCATCAAGATGAAGGAAGCGGCCGCCGGTGCCGCATCGTTTACCGGACCGGTCTCACTTCAAATTTCGCCGGCACTCTGGAGCCCGCTCGTGGCTGCTCGCGTGGGCGAGGCGTCGATCTGCAACGTCTCGGCGCTGGGAATTCGCTGCCGCTGAGCGGGAGGTCGTGTCACGCGGCTCGTGAGTGACTGGCTCGCCGGTGCAATTCGAGCTGGAGACCGTGCTGGCATACGCGCTGACGCGCTCACTGCTGAGCTCTTGGCAGACGCAGCACAGCGGCGAGCCCGCCGTGTTGCATCCGGTGGTAGCCCGCGCGCCGTCGCTGATGCACGGCGACGCGGGACTCGTCTGGGCTTGGTGACTTGGTGGCGGCGCGGGGGCCTTGGGCGGGTCTGCGGTTGACGCAATGTCCAAGACTCCGAGCACGAACGAAGAACTGGCGAACGCGGCAGGGGAGATCGTTCTGGGCAGGCCCCTTGAACCGCCCATCAGCCCCCCGTTGAAATGCCGACGGGCTGCGAGCACGGTCGATCCGGCCTTTGCCCCGGATGTCCCCAGGTGTACATTCGCAGGTGTAACTGAGGGAGGTACACTGAGTGGGCACTGTGAGCCTCAAGCAAGCAAGAGAACGGCTGAGCCACCTGGTCGATGCCGCGGAGCGAGGAGAATCCGTCGTCATTACCCGGCGAGGGAAGAACGCGGCGAAACTCGGCCCGATGGAGAACGCCGCGCTGGAACGCCTTCCGGACCTGTCCGAGTTTCGGTCAACGCTGGGCGTACGCGGTAAGAAACTCTCACGGACCGTCGTCGCGCAGCGAAAAGCGGAGCGGTATTGAGCCACTACATCGATACGAGCGTGCTCGCGGCGTATTACTGCCCGGAGCCGCTGAGCCTCGTCGTCGAGCAGGTGATCCGAAAACTAAACCGTCCGGCGCTGAGCGCGTTGGTCGAGCTGGAGTTGTATTCAGCTGTATCTCTGAAGGTTCGCCAGCGAGAACTCGACCTCGCGGCAGCCAATCGAATTGTTTCCGAGCTGAGTATCCATCTGGCGGGTGGGCTCTACCGCACTGTGCTCATCGAGGCTCGCGAGTACGCGCTGGCGCGTGACTGGATCGGCAAGTTCTCGACTTCGTTGCGAGCACTCGACGCGCTGCATCTCGCGGCGGCTTTCGCCAATGACCTCGTCATCCTCACGGCGGACAAAGCTATGGCGAAGTCGGCCAAACACTTGGGAGTCAAACACCGCCTGCTGAGCTGAACCGGAGGAGCCTCCCCATGTTCAGCAAGACCGCCCACTTCCACTGGGACGGCCCGTTGTTGCTCGATCGGCAACTCACCAGCGACGAACGCCAAGTGGGGCGACGCCGCGCGCGACTACGCTCAAGGCAAGCGGTGATCCTTCCGGGCAGGCCGCTAAATTTGAGAAGCTGCGTGCCGGCGGCGGTGCCGTCGGTCTCCCACAGCGCCTCGTCGCTCGAGTCGGTAGCCGCAAATAACGTCCGCCCGGCAAACCCGGTGAAGTAACGCGGAAACGCCCCGCCGTTCGGATCGATTTCTTTGAGGAGAAACGTGCCGGGGACGATGTCGCGGATCATGTAGGCGCGGTGCTGGGCAGCGGCCGAAACTGCTATCAAGAGGATACCCAACGGTACTGACATTGTTGTCCGGAGAGTTCCGGAGAAGGTTCGAAGCGGCGCGGCAGAGGCGTATGACGCGGCTACGCTCCTGAAAGACCTAGGATGGTAGAAGAACCACGGGCCCCGTCTCGCGGCCCCAACTCTTCCGGGAGATACGCCAGCAGTATTCACACTTCCGTAAAGAATCGGGATGAAGGCGGGCCGAGGTTTTTCCGGCCGCGACGGCGGCCCGCTCCAGGCTGCCAGCCCTCGGCCAGCCGACCAAACCGGACGAGTCCGCCGGTTTGTGCGCCGCCAAGTAGCGAGTCTGCGGGTCGGCGACGGGGCAAACACGAGTCGGACCTCACCTCTGCTTCGCACTCGTGAGCGTCGTTCAGTCGGAACACGGCATCGTAGTCGCGGCGACGTTGCTGCTCTGAACTGATCGGATGCTCGGAGCGGCGACGTCGTCGCCGGCGTGCTTGCATGACATTGCTACGGGTGGCCTAGTGGTCGCATGGGAGCGTCGAATCTACTCGGCGTGCAGTCCGGAGCGGCAGGCGATGATCATCATCAGGCTTGAGCCGCTGCGCGTTCGACCCGGTATGACGGCCGCTGACCTCATCGGCCAGGCCAGATGGCGGCAGCGCGTGTTGTGGGTCGCTTACGTCTTGTCGGTGGCGACGTTTTGCGGCGTCGTGTGGCAAGTGCAGAAGCTTTCCGGCGGTACCGGCGTGGAGATGGTGAGCTCAGCGGCCACGAAGATATACGGAACCACCGCGGTCGTCGCTCTCGCGGCCGTGCTGCTGCGGCACCTGTCATACTCGCAAGCGGACGCGTTGCGCCCGGCGCTGCAGCGTCTGTCCATCGGTGCAACGCCGAGCGTTCCTTCGTTCGACGGCCCCTCACGTCAAAGCGGTGAGCAGGATTTGTCCGCGCTTCACCTTCTCGCGACCGCGCTCAACGGTCTCGGGTCTCGTGAGCGTGTGGTCTGGACGCTGTGCGCGGGCCCGGTCGTGCTGGTACTGCCGAGCGCGCTGCTGTCCGCGGGCACCGCGCCGCTCGCACCGCTTGCCGCTGTGTCGTTGGTGTTGTTCGCCGTCACGTTTCCGCAAACCGAGCGGTTTGTTCGCGCCGCCGGGGCGCTTCCCCGCCACGCGACCGCAGGCTGGGACGAAGCGAACGAGTCGCGCAGGAGCGGGTGAAGCAGTAGCCGCCTGGCCGCCGTCGGATATCCAGGACTGAGATCATCCAGCCGCAGCTGGAACGCGACGGCCCTCTCCCATCGCTGCCACGACCGCCGTGGCGCCCGCGTACCAGGCCGAGCCGGCGCTCGCGGCGATGCGGCTCGTGACGATCTGCAACCGGTCCGCCACCGCGTGGTGGCGAAGCAGGATCCGCCGATTTCGCAGGTCGGCGACGATGGCGCCGCGCTGCTGCACGAGCAGACCGCGATCAAGAACATGCGCCGCCACAACCCGAGCGGGCCGTCGCCGCGCTGAGTTCCCGCCGAACTCCAGCGGACGGATCGGGTCCGGAACCTCATGAACTTCGTCGAACGCAGGGCCGGAGTCGAGTTGGAAGCGTAGAAGGCGTCAGGATCTTTCTGTCCGGCCGTCGGTGCGGAGCCTCACGGAGTGTACTGGTAGAGCCAGGTCTCCGTCAGCGCGCCGCCGGCGTCGCGCAGGTAGAGCCGCATGTCGATAGGTTCCTCGCCGTCTGCGAGAAGGTCGAAGTTGCAGCGCCAGGTGTCACCGCCAATCACGGGACGCACGGCCGGCGTCAGCACCTGTCCCCGGGAGACCGTGATCACCGGTTCCACTTTCGTCTCCCACGGCATGTGTTCAAAACGTCCGCCTTTGAAGTCGATTACGAACTTGCGCGAGTGCGGGCGGTTCTTCTGACCCGGGATCCCGCCGGCACCGGCGCGCGTGGAGACGACGGTGGCCATCGGCGACGGCACCGGCACCTTCGAGCCCCACGACAAACGGTAGCGGAAACGCCGCTCCTGGCCGGGGCCGAAAGGTTCGGCCGGGTTCCAGAACACGACGATATTGTCGGCGGTCTCGTCGCCGCCGGGGATCTCGACGAGCTGGATCTGGCCCTTGCCCCATCCGTCGAGAGGCTCGACCCACAGAGACGGGCGTTTGTGATACATCGCGCCGTCGTCCTGGTAGTGGTCGAAGACCTGATCGCGCTGCATGAGGCCGAAACCCTTGGGGTTGTCATCGAGGAAGCTGTTCACTCGCAGAACGGGCGAGTTGATCAGCGGGCGCCAGATCGACTCTCCAAGCCCGTTGCGGATCATCAGGCCGTCGGAGTCGTGAATCTCGGGACGGAAATCGTCGCAGACGCGGCGGTCGTTCTCGCCGCACTGGTACATCGACGTCAACGGCGCGACGCCGACGCGCTCGATCGGCTTTCGCGGATAGAGCGTCGCGTCCACGTCCATCACAGTGGTCTCGCCCGGCGAGACCACGAAGGTGTACGCGCCGGTGACCGAGGGGCTGTCGAGCAGCGCATGTAGGACCAGCGTACGGGACTTCGCGGACGGCTTCTCGAGCCAGAACTCGCGGAAGTCCGGGAACTCTTCTGGCCGCGGCATGGCTGTGTCGACGGCCAGGCCGCGAGCGGACAGGCCGTATTGCTTGGTCGCGCCGACGCCGCGGAAGTAGCTGGCGCCGAGGAACGCGAATACGTCGGCATCGACGTCGGGCGCAATCCCGACGCGGAAGCCCGCGAAACCGAGGTTCTCCTGGTGCTCTGGAACTCGGACCGATGGCCCATACGTAAAGAGTTCGTTCGAGTACGGGATCACGCGGGCGCTGCTTTCATCCACCTCGTGGATCGTGACCGGGTGTTTGAAGAAAAGGCCGAGGTGGAAGAAGCGGACTTCGAGGTTCCGTCGCTTGCCGCGCCACAGCGACTGGTCGGCGCGGAACTTGATCGATTGGTACCCGTCCCAGTCGAGGTTCTCGATCCAGTCGGGAAGTCTTGCCGATGGGGTGTCGTAAGGAAGGGCGGCGCGGTGCTTCGCCTCGCTCCGGAGCCACTCGCTGCTGAAGGCTACTGCGACATCGGGGTGTCCTTCGGCGCGGGCAGTGGACGCGATCGTCGCGATCAGCGCGCTGCAGGTGGCTAAAGTCACGAAGCGACGGGAAAATTCGCGGGAGGTATGCATCGGAGGGTTCTGTCCAGGTTGGATATGGGTGGTCGCGGCGGCACTGATTCACTTTTTTGCACAGGAAAAACAAGGCGCCGCCGCGCAATCGCCGCCCGGCTGCCCGGCCGCCCGGCGTTGGGGCAGGCACCGTCAAGGCAGCGTGCGGGCCACGGACGCTGCCGCCGCCGCGTACAAAGTGCGATAGGTGCGCAGGTTGCGCAGCACGCTCTTCACGTAAGTGCGCGTCTCGCGGTAGGAGATCTGCTCGATCATCTCGTCGTCGTCGTAGCGTGAGACCAGGCTTTGCCAGCGCTGGGCGGCGTTCTCGCCCGCGTTGTAGGCGGCCAGCATCAGCGCGGTGTTGCCGGCGAACAGGCGCGAGAGTTCCGAGAGGTAACGCACTCCGAGACGGATGTTGACGCTCGGTTCGAACAGATCTTCGCGCGCCGGCTGCGCGGAGCCGGCCTGGGTCGCCATCCGATCGGCGGTGCTGGGCAGCAGTTGCATGAGTCCGAGCGCGTTGGCCGGCGAGACCGCGTGGGCGGCAAAGGCCGACTCCTGGCGCATCAGTGCGAACACCAGCAGCGGGTCGATCCCCGCCTCTCGCGCTTCGCGGATGACGATGTCGATGTGCGCCGCGGGGTACAGGTAAGGCCTGGCTTCTTCACGCGAGAGCCGCCCGTTCTTCTGCAGGTCGGCGGCAATGCGAAACGCGGCGTCATAGGCACCGACTCGCTGCAGAGCGGGCAGCAGGTCGCGTCGCGTGGCAGCGTCGAACGAGTCGAGCCTCGATGCCAGATCGCGCGCGGCAAGCGAGCCGAGGCCTGCCTGGTTGAGCAGGTCGGCACGATCCAGTGCCGTTCTCGCCGCGGCCGGCAACGGACCCCGGCTCGAACTCTCGGTTGATGGCGACACGAGCGGGCGGCTGCCGCGTTGCTGGCCGCGGCCAAGGCGCTTCTCCGCCATCAGCGAGTAGTACCCGACCGGGAACTCGGCGAGGACCTGGGCGTAGATCGGCGCGGCTTCCTGCTTGCGGCCGAGCCGTTCCAGGCACCGCGCTCGCCAATACAGCGCCTCGGCGCGACCCTCGTCGTCCGAGCCGGGTTTGGTTCCGGAGATCATGCTCGCGAAGCGGCGCTCGGCGTCTTTCCAGTCCTCGGCGCGGTAGGCGACCCAGCCCTGGCGCCACTGGCTGTCGACGCGCGTGGCTCCGCGGGCCATGGTTGCGGCTCGTTCGTATGCGGCGATCGCCGCGGCGCGCCGGCCGGCGCTGTCATGAATGCGCGCGAGCGCGTAGGCGGCTTCGCCTTCCTCCGCGATTGCGCTGTGCAGCCGCAGCATCCTCTCGAAAAGCGTCAGTGCCTCGGCGTCGTGATTGTCATTCCAGCGGTAGGTGCCGGCCTCGTAAAGCCAACGTGCCTCGGTGGAAGCGGAGCCCGCGCTGGCAAGGTGCTTCTCCAGGTAGTCGGCAGCCGCCGACTTGCCGCGGCTCGCGGCCAGCGCGCGCGCGTAGGCCAGCACCGCTTCGTTCTGGTAGGCACTTCCAGGGAAGTCCGAGAACAGTCGATCGAGCGTGGCGATCTGCTCGCTGCTGCGCGCCTCGCGACCGAGTTGTCGCGCTTCGGTCATCAACGCTGCTGCGGTGTCCGGCCGCAACTCGGGATGGCTGGCGCGCAGCGAAGTGAGCGCTTCGTATCCAGCCCGCCCATTGGCAGACTGCGGCGCCTTGGCGCGCGCGCACTCCAGGTAGCCGGCCGCGCGCTGCGCGTTCGAGGAAACGAGCAGGCGTCCTGCCGCCAGGCACACGCGCGCCGCAGACGGCCCCGAGGGAGCGTTTCTTCCGAAACGGTCGGCCAACGAGATCGCCGCGGGAAGGTCGGCCTGCTTCTCGACGACTTCCGCCACAAGCGCAGCGGCGTCTGCGCTGAGCACCGAAGCCGGCGCGGTCTCCAGCAGTCTCTCGAGCAGTGCTCGGGCGCCACTCGGATCGCCGGCGGCGCGCGCGACCGCACCGTAGTAGAGCAGGACATCGTCGATCAGCGAGGTTCGCTCGCGCAAAGCGTCCAACGCGGAGGCCGCGCGCCGTGGGTCCGAATCGATCAGGCCCAGTGCGCGCCCGAGTTCCGAATCGGTGTACTTGGTCGCCGGCCGCGACGGCGCAGTCGCGGCCGGCGACTCGGAGGCTGCCCGTTCATGCTCATTGACCTGGGTCGCAGTCGGCGAGCGTGGCGCCGGCGAACTCGCGGTCGCATCTTCACGCGTACTCTTGGCCACCCGCGGCAGGCTCGCACTGCACGCGCCGAGGCCCATCAGCAGCACGGCGATGACGACGCGCGGTCGTGAGAGCGGGCGGCTCTCGCGGCTGGAGCGGGCGAGCGCGACGGCGGGGTGATCGACCGATCGGCCGAGTCGGCCGCGGCGGGGATGCTTGTACGTTCGGCTGGGTTCCATGCGAAGACGTTGACTTTACCGCAGCGGACCAAAGAATGCAGCGATGCGAACGAATCGCCTGGTGTTGGCCTCGTCCTCTCCGCGCCGTCGTGAGCTGCTCGGCGCCGCCGGCTTTCGTTTCGTCATCGAGCCATCCTTCATCGAGGAACTCGTCGCCATCGGCGAGGACCCGTGGCTGGCCACGGTGCGGCTCGCGGTCGAGAAAGCCGAAGCGGTTGCCGAGAGAGCGGACGCGCGGGACGTGGTCCTGGCGGCCGACACGGCGGTGGTGATCGATGATCGCATCGTGCTCGGCAAGCCGGCCTCCAGAGCCGAAGCGGTCGAGATGTTGCTGTCCCTTTCGGGGCGAAACCACACGGTGCTGACCGCTTGGGCGATCCTGCGCGGCCGCGGCTCCGGAGCACACACGACGCGGGCCGCTTCCGGCGTAGGGGTTCTGCAGGGCGGACTGTCTCGCTCCGTCGTCCGGATGCGCGAGATCGCTCGCCGCGAAGCCGAGGCCTACGCGGATACCGGCGAACCGATGGACAAAGCGGGTGCTTATGCGGCACAGGGGGAAGGACGCCGATTCATCGGCGCCATCGTCGGTCCTCTCGACAACGTGATCGGTCTTCCGATGACGCCGGTCGGCCCGGCGCTGGCCAGAGCCGGCATTGTGCCGCGGACATGAGCGCTGGCGCGGCCGGTGGATGAGATGAGCTACGAACGGGTGGGTGAGCGGCTTGCCGAGGTGCGCGAGCGGGTGGCCGAGGCCGCGCGTCGCGCCGGGCGTGCGCCCGGCGCGGTCACCGTCGTCGCGGTGACCAAGAGGCTTGGTCTGGAAGCGGTGCTGGCGGCGGCTGCGTGTGGGCAGCGTGATTTCGGCGAGAACTACGTCCAGGAAGCCCTCGGCAAGATGCAGCAGTGGCCGGAGCGTGGCGCCGGCAGCGAGTTGCGCTGGCACCTTCTCGGACGCCTTCAGTCGAACAAGGCTTCGGTAGCCGCGCGCTCATTCGCCGTTCTGCACGCGATCGACTCGTTGAGCGCGGTGCGGGCCATATCGCGAGCGGCGCGCGAGTATGGTGTTGCCCCCGAGATGTTCCTGGAGATCAAGCTTGGTGAGAGCGATCAGCGCGGCGGTGTTGCCGCTGCGGCTGCCGAGGGGTTCCTGCGAGAGGCCGCACTGGCGGGTGCGCTTCAATTCCACGGGTTGATGGCGGTGGCCGATCCCGCGCTTGCGGCGCGCCCCCAGTTCGCGGCTCTTCGCGAGCTTCGTGATCGTCTGGCGCGGCTCGAGATTCCCGGCGCCCCGCTCGCTCAGCTCTCCATGGGAATGAGCGGTGACTTCGAAGACGCCATCGCTGAAGGGGCGACGGTGGTCCGTCTGGGCACGGTGATCTTCGGCGCGCGACCGGGCGCCTGATGGTCCGATCCGCGGTGCGCGACCGCCCGCACGCGGCGCGCGACGCGCGGAAGCGTAGACAAACTGCCGAGCACAAAAGGATCGGCGAGGAGACAGGACGACGATGGTGAGGACCGGCAGCAGCAAGAAGACCGGCGGCGAGGAACGCACCCCGGCGACGACCGTTCGTGTCGGTTTCATCGGCGGTGGCAACATGGCCGAAGCGTTGCTGCGCGGCCTGCTTGCCGCCGGCTATTCGGCCGAAGAACTGCTGGTGTCGGAGCCGCTGGCCGAGCGCAGACGCCTGCTTGCGCGGCGCTACAGAGTCGGGGTGACCGGCGACAATCAGGCGGTCATGCGCAGCGCGCAGACCATTATCCTGGCCGTCAAGCCACAGGTTCTCGGCGACCTGCTCGGTTCCCTCGGCGCGAGCGCGACCAGCAAGCAACTCTTCGTGTCGATTGCGGCCGGGGTACCGCTGGCGCGCCTGGAGGAGGGACTCGGCGCCGGCGCCAGAGTGGTGCGCGTGATGCCCAACACGCCCTCTTTGGTGGGAAAGGGTGCCGCAGTGCTCTGCGGCGGCTCGGCCGCACGCGCCGCGGACCTGCGAACCGTTCGCAAGATCTTTGCGGCCGTCGGTGACGCCCACGTGATCGCCGACGAGAAGTTGATGCACGCGGTCACCGCGCTGAGTGGTTCGGGACCAGCCTACGTCTATCGCTTCGCCGAAGTTCTGCTGGAAGCCGGTGTCAAGGCCGGGCTCGACCGGGATCTGGCCGCAGCGCTGACGTTTCAGACGCTCGCGGGCGCGGCGCAGATGATGCTGGCGACGGGGCAGTCTCCGCAGGAGCTTCGCCGCGCGGTTTCCAGCCCCGGCGGCACGACGCTGGCCGGCCTGGCCAGGCTCGACGAGGGTGGACTGGAGGGCGTCGTGGCCGCCGCCGTGCGAGCCGCCGCCGCGCGTTCGGTCGAACTCGGAAAGATGTGAACGCCGTCGCGACCTGCTGGTTCGTGCGCCGGGCAGGCGGCGTTGAGGTCCGAGTGCGAGTGGTTCCGCGGGCATCGCGCCAGCGCATAGCCGGCCTACTGGGCGACCGTATCAAGGTGCAGATCCACGCGCCCCCGGTCGAAGGTGAAGCCAACCGGGCTCTGTGCGCGTTGCTGGCCGACGTAGCTGGTTTGCCTTCCTCCAGCGCGCGGGTGGTAGCCGGTGCCAAGGATTGCTCGAAGACCGTGCTGCTTGAATGCGCGGACCCCGAATCGGCGCTGCAGCGGCTCCGGACCGCGATCGGTGAGGCCTCCTCGCCCCGCGGTCGCGCCTGATCCTCGCGTTGACAACCGGATAGCCGCTGCCTAACTTCGCCGCCATCGAAAGGGGCAAGGCCCCTGCGAGGTCTTTGCGATGCCGATCTACGAGTACAGTTGCGCGAAGTGTGGGACTTTCGAGGTCAACCAGTCGATTTCGGAGGATCCCCTCAAGCGTTGCCCCCAATGCCGCGCCAAGGTCACCAAGCTGATCAGCGCCTCTGCCTTCCATTTAAAGGGCGGTGGGTGGTACGCCGACGCGTATCAGAAGAAGTCTTCGGATAGCACGACCTCGTCCGGGTCCGGATCGAAAAGTCCGGCTGTCAAAGCCGAGCCCGCGGCGCCGGTCACCCCGTTGACGACCCCTACTTCAAGCGACTGACCCCCCGCCGCGCGGCGCCGCGCGGGACCCTGCCTCGATATTTTCGCCGCACTGCGTTGACACCAATGACGCGGCGTGTTAATCAAGCTTTCGCAAGCAAAGAGACGCCGGAGTACCTCCTTCCGGGCTACCGACTGAGGGCCCCTCAGAGGCCTTCCCGAGGGGACGAAGCGTCGAGTCGAAACTATGGAGGAGTCAGCCATGGCTACCAAGACAAGAGCAGCGAAGAGCACCATCCCCACCCTGAAAGACCTCACCAAGCAGGTCGATCGTTTCCGCAAAGACGTAGAGAAGACAGTCGAGAAGGTAGGTCGCGAAGCCAAGCGCTACCTGCCGGCCAAGAGCCGCCGTCAGATCGATGACTTGATCGACAGCGTCGCCAAGACCGTCGACAACGTCCGCACCGACGTCGAAGATCGCGTCAGCGACATCCGCGGCACGGTTGACAAGAGAGTCAAGGCCCTGCGCAAGGACACCACGTCGCGCGGCCAGAAGGCTCTCGACACCCTCGAGAAAGAAACCCGCAAGCAGCTCGACCGGCTTCTCAAAGCCATCGGAGTTCCGATGCGCAGCGACCTCGACTCGATCAAGCGCCGCGTCGGTGCGATCGAGCGCAAGCTCGACGACCTTCTCGCGGGCCACAAGAAAGCCGCCTGAGGCGGCGAAGGACTGCCTGTGGTGAAACGCTCGGTCGGCGTTTCACCATCCTCCTCCTGGGCAGATGGGCGTGAAGTCGAAAGCCTTCACGCCCTTTTTCGTTTCGGCTTGACCACGTGGGGCCGGCGGCGCTCCTCGCCGCTCCTGTCGCCGACTGCCGCAGCCGTCTCGCTACGCGTGCGTCCCCATCCACCACCGCCAGGTGTTGCCACGTTCACCCGATCACCCGGCGCCAGAGTCAGCGACGCCTTGGCAGGAATGTGAATCGCGACGTCTGATCCGTCGCGCGTGAGTTGATCCCGGCCCGGCTTTCCTTCCGCGCCGCCTGCCAGCCCGTAAGGTCCGTGCTCGCGTCTCTCCGCCAGCAGCGTCAGTTGCGTTTCGGTCAGTACTTCGATTTCGCGCTCGATGCCGTCTCCGCCAGCGTGCTTGCCGGGTCCGCCCGAAAGCCGGCGTACCGCGTACTTTCTCACGCGTAGTGGATAGTAGGCTTCGAGGGTCTCGATCGGCGTGTTCCAGGTGTTGGTCATGTGGGTCTGCAGCGCGCTGGCGCCAGGACGCACCGGCCCCGCGCCGGCGCCACCGCCGACGGTTTCGTAGTACGAGAAGTGACGCCCGCGCAGCGGGTCGAACCCGCCCAGTGCAACGTTGGTCATGGTCCCGCAACTGGCGGCGGGCACCTTGTCGGGCAACGCCTGCGCGAATGCGCGCAGCAGGACATCGACGATGCGCTGCGAGGTTTCGACGTTGCCGCCGGCCACGGCAGCAGGGAACTCGCAGTTGACGATAGACCCTTTCGGCGCGCGGATCCGAACCGGCGCCATCATCCCGCTGTTGGCGGGAACCCGGCGTCCCGCCAGACAGGCAATGACGTAGAACACGGCCGAGGTCGTGATGGCGAGGTTGGCGTTGAGCGGCCCGCGCACCTGCGCAGACGAGCCCTCGAAGTCGATTTCGAGGCGAGTGGCGCGCCGGCGGATCGTCACCCGGATCGCGATGTCGGCCGTGCCCGTGCCGTCATCGTCGAGAACGTCTTCCGCTTTCCACTCTCCGGCCGGCAATTCTCTGACGAACGCTCGTACCAGTCGCGTCGAGTAGTCCTGCAACTCCTGCATCGCTCGCGCCAGCGCCTTGGCGCCGAAGCGACTGACCAGATCCTGCACGCGCGCGGCGCCGGCCCTGAGCGCCGCGACCTGGGCGTCGAGATCGCCGAGGCGCTCCTCGCGCACCCTGGTATTTGCCAAGAACAACTCGAGCGTGTCGCGCACGAACGCGCCACCTCGGCACAGGTGGACCGGAGGAATACGAAATCCTTCCTGATGGACGTCGGTGGCAAGCGCCATCGAGCCCGGGCTGGCGCCGCCGATGTCGGCGTGGTGCGCGCGGTCAGCCACCAACGCGACCGCCTGACGTCCGCTGGGCAGGAAGACTGGCGCCACCAGCGTCACGTCGGGGAGGTGCGTGCCGCCGGCGTAGGGATCGTTGAGAATCACGATGTCGCCGCTGACCATGCGCGTTCGCTCCAGAGCCGCGCGAACCGATAGCGGGGTCGATCCCAGATGAACCGGGATGTGGGCAGCGTGAGCGACCATGGCGCCGCGCGGGTCGAACAGCGCGCACGAGAAGTCGCGCCGCTCCTTGATATTGGGCGAGAAGCCGGCCGCTTGCAGCACCACCCCCATCTCGTCGGCTACGCCGATCAGCCGATTGGCGAACAGTTCGAGGTCTACCGGACCCAGCCGCGCAGCCATCAGCGTCGTCTCCCATTACCCGGCGCGCGGCGCAGCCGCAGATTGCCGACTTCATCCACGACGGCCTCGAAGCCCGCTTCCACCCACGTGGTCGAGCTGTACTCCGCGATGATCGCCGGGCCGCGCAGGCGAGCGCCCGAGCCCACACGGTCGCGCCGATACACCGGCACGGTCTCGCGACGCCCGCCGACGAAGGCCGCGACTCGATCTTCGACGACTGGACGGCCGCGACCGAGGGGCAGCGTGCGCGGGTTGGTGGGGCCGGCGTCTTCGCCGCAGCCGCTGAAACGAAGGCCGACCACTTCGACCGAACGCCGAGCGGCGTGGCTGTGGTAGCGCTTCTGGTGCAGGGCGTCGAAGTGCCGGCGCCACCCGCGCGTCAGCGGAACTTCCAGCTCGAGCGATTGGCCGAGATAGCGGGCGCGCAACAAGGTCGAGATGCGGATGCGACGTTCGGCGATGCCCTCTCGCGCGATTTCCCGGCGCAACGCCAGCGCCGGGCATCGCGCGCGACGAGCCAGGAAGTCGTAGTCCGGATCGACCGCACGCAGCGATTCGATGCGGTCGATGATCACGCGGCCCCCCAGCACCCCTCGCGCCGACAGAAGTCCGGGATCGGCCGGGATCAGCACCTCGGGGAATCCCAATTGATCGGCCAGCCCGCAGGCGTGCAGGCCGGCGGCTCCGCCGAACGCGACCAGCACGCAACTGCGCGGATCCTCGCCGCGTTGCACGGTGATGGTGCGGATGGCGCGCTCCATGTTGCCTTCGACGACTCGCACGACTCCGATGGCGGCGGCTTCGACGCTCGCCGCTGCGATCACGCGGGCGAGTTTCTTCAGCACCACACGCGCGCGCTCGACGTCGAGGATCATGTCGCCGCCGAGGAAATGCCGCGGCTGGAGTCGTCCGAGCGCCGCATTGGCATCGGTGACCGTCGGCTTGTTGCCACGCCCGTAACAGGCCGGCCCAGGGTCTGCGCCCGCACTGTCGGGTCCGACCCGCAGCGCGCCTCCGGCATCGACGCTCGCGATCGATCCGCCGCCGGCTCCGACGGTGTGAATGTCTATGCACGGCACCGCCAGCGGAAGTCCGCCGATCTCGGTGACGCTGCGGCGCGGTGCCTGGCCGTCGACGAAAGCCACGTCGGTGGAGGTTCCACCCATGTCGAGGGTAACGATCCGCCTCAGTCCGACTCGCGCTGCGACCTCGATCGCACCGGCCACTCCGCCGGCCGGACCCGACAACATGGTCCGCACCGGCTCGCGCCCCGCGGTCTGGGCGCCGATCGCTCCGCCGTTGGATTGCATGACGCGCAGCCGGCGCACTCCGCTGCGTTCGGCGAGGCTGCGTATGTGGCTCGCGACCCGAGGCTGTACGAAGGCGTTGGCGACCGCGGTGCTGCAGCGTTCGTACTCGCCCGGTAGCGGCCAGAGCGCGTGCGACAGCGTGATCGGTACGCCGAGATCTTCCAGAGCGCGGGCGAGGCGCAGTTCGTGACAGGCATTGACCGTCGAGTGCAGCAGGCACACCGCGATCGCTTCGGCTCCGGCGTCCTCGACGGCGCGTCTGACGCGCCGGCACTCTTCGTCGCCAAGGCCGGTCTCGACGCTGCCGTCGAAGAGAATTCGCTCGGTGACGCCGAGTCTGCGCGAGGGCGGCACCAGCGGCTCGGGCCGGGTTGGCTCCAGCGCGTAAAGGTCGGGTCGCGCCTGGCGACCGATCTCGAGCACATCCTCGAAGCCCGCGGTCGTCACCAGAACGGTTCTGGCGCCACGGCGCTGGAGCATCGCGTTGGTGGCGACAGTGGTGCCGTAGGTGAGCTGGTCGGGCCGCCGATCGGCGAACAACCGGGCGAGCCCTTCCAGCACGGCGCGCGCCGGGTCGTCGGGGGTCGAGAGCAGCTTGAGGCGACCCTGCATGGCGCCATCGCGATAGACGATGTCGGTGAACGTCCCGCCGGTATCGACGCCGATGACGAGCTGGCTGCGACGCACGCGATTCATCAAGACTTTCCGGACATGCCGATGCCAAGAGCCCGCTCGGGAACTCATCCGCGGACCGCGACCATGGCAGCCGTCCGGGCAGCGCGCAAACCCGCACAAAGCCCGTCTGCCGAGGTGACCCGCAACGGCAGGCGTGATTGAATCCGCGAGGTTGGCCACCCGCGCCTACCGCCCCCTTCTCGAGGTCGTTGATCGAAGATGTTGCGCATGTGTCACACCCGCTCGATTTTCCATCGCACCTTCGCGCGCCCATCGGTGCCGCGAGTGCGCTTGCTACTATCGCTGTTGCTGGCCGCGGCGTCGCCGCTGCCGGCCAGCGAAGTGGCGCAAGCGCGCGAACAGACGTTTCGCTTTCCGATCCGACGCGAACTCCACGTGGCCGGCGCCAAGGGAGCCGCGCCGGCGACCTACACGCGCGAGAAGATCGGCGACTCGATGGTTTCCGTCCTCGGTGTCACCGGTCGTGTCGTGCTGTCGCGTCGTGCGATGTGGGCGGACGAGGGCGGACAGTTGTTCGTCGAGGCGACGATCCCGGAGTCGATGGCCGCGCGAGCCCATGATCTGGACGTCTACGTCGAGGACCCCCGGCGCGGTCGCCAGGACCAGACCCCGAGCCTGAGCCTGCGCGGGTCGATGCACTACGAGCCCGCGCGCAAGCCGTACGAGGAACCGGGCACGCAAACCGTCGACGAAGAGGTCTACAAACCCGCCGAGACGGAGGCCAAAGCGCACCGCATTTCACGCACGTTCGTGTTTCCCGATCTGCTGCCTGGCCCGGTACTCACCGAAGTCCACCTTCGCGGCGCCCACACCAAGGACTGGCAGGAAATCGTCACCGAGCCGGTCGATGTTCCGGCCGATAGCCGGCTGCGCCTCGGCTTTGGGCTGGACGGCGCAGATCCCAGGAACCAGGTGCCGGTCGACCTCGTCGTCGAGGCCAGACGGGTCGGCGGCGGCGACGACAGCGCGAAGAATCCCGCGGTCGTCACGGTGCTGAGCCGCCGCGTGGCCGGGCCGTCGCGCTGGCAAGACGTCGACCAGGATCTGGCCAAGCTTGCCGGCAGGAAGTACCGGTTCGTTTTCCGCAGCCGCCCGGCTTCTGGCGATGCGGCGAGCGCACCGGGCGTGGTATGGGGAGCCCCCAGCGTCGAGTTCGACGAGACGCGCCGCTCCTATCCGGTCATCCTGGTCGTATCGCTGGACTCGCTGCGCACTTCTTCGGTCGGTCTCTATTATCAGAGCGCCGCGACGCCGTTTCTGAGCGGCTTCTTCGGCAGCCAGGGCGCCGTGATGATGCAGGCGACGACGCAGGCGGTGACGACGCTGCCCGCTCACATGACGCTGATGACGGGCCTCAATCCCTCGGTGCACGGTGTCGTCGACGAAACCCGCAGCCTCGCGCCCTCGATTCCCACGCTCGCCGAGGCTCTGCGCAAAGACGGCTGGCACACCGCCGCGTTCACCGAGGGAGGCGCGCTGGCGCGCGAGTTCGGCTTCAAGCGTGGCTTCGATCTGTACGACGAAGGCACCGCCGCCGAGGTCTCGCCCCAGTCGGCGGATGCGTTGGAGCGCGCCGCCCGCTGGCTCGAGCAGTACAGCGGCGAGCCGCTGTTCCTGTTCGTACACACCTACCGGACACGTCCGGTTCATGTCGGCGAGAATGCGAGCGACGACGCGGTACGGCAGCGCCAGATCGCCGCCTACGTAGAGCAGGTGCGCGCCGCGGATCGCAGCCTTGCGACGCTGGTCGCAGCGACCAAGGGACGCGTCGTCGAAGACAAATCGTTGTATGTCGTGACCTCCGGCCATGGCGAGGAGTTCTACGAGCACGGCGCGGCCGGTCATGGAACGCAGCTCTACGAAGAAAGCTCGCGAGTGCCGCTACTGCTGCGCGGAGGCAGAGTCGAGAGCGGCGGTCGCTACGATGCCGAGGTAGGGCTCATCGACCTGGCACCGACCATTCTCGATCTTGCTGGTGCCGGCGTCCCATCGGGGATGCAGGGCAAGAGCTTCTACCGACTGGTGCACGGCGGGAAATCGCTGGAGGTGCCTGCCCGCTTCGCCGAAGCGCATCGGCCGTTGCGTTTGCTCAGAGACGGTTCGCTGATGGAGTGGGGAGCGCCGTCGTACTCGGTGCGAGAGGGTTCTCACAAAGTCATCTTCCACGCCGGCCGCCAGGGAAGAATGGAGGCCTACGATCTCACCGCCGACCGGCGCGAGCGCAGTGACCTCGCGGCTCTGTCACGTCCGCCCGCTTGGGTGGCGCGGCTCGCCAACATGGTGCGCGGCTATCCGGCCTTGGCGGCCAAGACCGCGCGCCAGCGGCCCGCCCGGGTCGAACTGACGCCGGCCAACCGTAGTCGCCTCGAGTCTCTGGGTTACGCGCACTGATCGCCGATCGGGTGGCGCGATGCGACCGGGTGCGCAGCTGGCCGGCTATCCGGCGGTAACCGAAACGTTCTCTGCTCGAACCGCGGGCACCAGCGCAGTGCCGCCAACGTCCTGGCGTTCGCGCGAGAGTGCGGAGATCTGCTGGAGCAGTTCAAAGACGTTGCCGGTGATGAGCACTTCGCGCACCGGACGTCGCACGCCGCGTTCGATCAGGAAACCGTTCTTGACGACGCCGGAGAACTCTCCGGTCACCGCGTTGGTGGCTCCAGAGTAGCGTCCGACCCAAACCGCAGTCTCGGATCGCGCCACCAGATCGGCCATCGCCGTAGTACCCGGATCGATTTCGAGGCGGTGGGGGCCCACCGATGGCAACGACGCGGTCGAGCCCGCGGCGTTGCCGGTCGATGTGGCACCTTGGCCCCGGGCTCGGGCTTCGTAGTGGTTGAAGAGGAACGTCTGCAGCACGCCGCCGCTCAGCAGGGCTCGACGCCGGGTGGGTACGCCTTCACGGTCGAAGGCGCTGGAGGAGACGCCGCCCGGAACGCGCCCATCGTCCCAGACGTTGAGCAACGGGGCCGCGACTCGTTCGCCGAGGTGTGCGGCCAGCGGGCTGCGGCCCTTGCGGATGTTGTCCGCGGACAATGCGCCGACAAGCGTGGGCAGCAGCAACTCGGCCACTGCATCGGGAGACAGCACGATCGGACCGCGAAAACTCAGACCGGCCGCAGCTCCGAGCCCGGCGGTACACTTGGTGACGAAGCGGCTACAGGCCTCGGCGATCTCATCCTCGAAGCCGCGCCGGCGACGGCTCACCGCGTTGTCGTAATCGAAGCTGGCGACATCGTCGCCGTCGACCGCCATCCCGAACGCACTCGCGTCCATCAACGTTGCGGCTTCGCTCACTGCCACGCCGGTGGTCGAGGCCAGCGCCGTCATCGAAACCGCGGCGCTTACCGATCCGGAATCGACGCGCACGCGCGGGTCGAGGTCGCGTATGCCGGCGAGCATCGTCCGGGCCAGGCGCGCCGCCTCGTCGGCGCCGACCTCGGCGACGTCAGCGTCGTAGAGTCCCGGGACCGCGGCCACGACTTCGGGGTCGGGCAAACCCATCCATGCGTCGGCGGGATTGACGCGGGCCTGCGCGATCGCCTCGGCGACCCGCTGCCCGAACACTTCAGGCTCGGCGTCGTTGGCGGTGACGAAGCCCTGCGATCCGCCGACCAGCACGCGCAGGCCGTAGGTGGTCTCTTCGCGGCTCTGGACGGTGTGCACGGCGCCGTTTTCGAGGTGGGTCTCCACGGCGCGTTCCCACGACGCCGCAGCCTCGGCCTGGTCTGCGCCGGCTTTGCGGGCCAGTTCGATCAGCGTGCGGCAGAGGTCGAGCAGGTTGCGTTCGTTCACGATGCCTCGCTCGTTGCCGACTCGCGCGTCGTTTTCAACTGATCGCCTTACTCCTCACCGCCGAGTAGCGCGCGGCAGCGGACGTAAGGCCCGCCGGCGTCGACCTTGGCGGGCTGCCCCTTGCCGCAGTATCCCGCACCGAGGTCCCAGCGAAAATCGCGCGAGACGGCGTCTACGGTCTGCATCACTTCGAACGCGATTCCACTGATGGTCACTCCGCGCACGAGTTCGCCGAGCTTGCCGTTGCGGATGCGTCGCGCTTCCTGAACACCGAACATGAACTCGCCCGAGGCATCGGCCTGTCCGTTGCGAGGACCGTCGAGCAGGTAACCGTCGCGGGTGTCTGCGATTATTTCGTCGAGATCGCGCGAGCCCGGCTCGAGATAGGTGTTGCGCATGCGGATCAACGGCTGGTCCGAGTATTCCCAGGCGCGCGCATTGCCGGTCGGGGCTACGCCGAAGCGCGCTGCGCTCTCGCGGTTGTGGAGATAGGAGACGAGGATGCCGTCCTTGATGATCGTCGTACGCGAAGCCGGGACGCCCTCGTCGTCGACCGGAATCGTTCCGCCCGCGCCCAGGTAGTGTTCCGAACCGCCGCTGTCGCAAAGCGTGACGAGGTCGCTGGCAACCCTGCTGCCGATCTTGCCGGCTGCCACCGAGCCGGCCTGCACGAAGTCGGCTTCGACGGTATGCCCGATCGCCTCGTGGACGAGGAGTCCGACGATCGAAGGTGCCAGGATCACCGCGCAGCGTCCGCCTTCCGCGTGGCGAGCGCCGAGCAGGTCTTGCGCGGTCTTGGCGGCGCGTTCGGCGAGTGCTTCGCCTGCCGCGCTGCGAAACAGGCAGTCCCACCCGCCGGTGGCGCCGACTGCCTCGCTGCCGGTGGAAAGCTCCCCGTCCTTCTCGGCGACCGCCTGCATGCGCAGTTCCGGACGCACCAGACGAAACGCGGCCGCGGCACCATCGGTGGTCACGATCGCCTTGTCTTCGAAGATCTCGTTGTAGGTGCAGCTGGCCGAGCGAATTACGCGCGAGGCGCCGCGGATCTGGGCCTCGAGGCTGGTGGCCATGCCGATCTTCTCTTCGAGACTGCGCGTTGCGACCTCCTCGAGACCCGGCTGGTCGAAGATCCCGCGGGCCAGTGTGCAGGCCGGCAGGCTCGAGAGGGGTTGATGGCCGGCCCCGGGCGTGGACGAGTGGGCATGGGAGGCGCAGGCCGCGGCGGCTGTTCGTGCCATCTGGACGGCGCGCTTGATCGACGCCGCGTCGACCTGGCCGGTGGATGCGAAGCCCCAGCCTCCCGCGGTCAAGACTCGAACCCCGACACCCTTGCGATGACGGATCTGAGAGCGCTCGACCTTGCCCTTGTCGACCCCGAGGCTCCGCGAGGTCTTGGCGTGATAGCGGAACTCGACGAACCCGTCCTGCTGGGCGGCAATCTCACATAGAAGCTCCAGCGCTTCGATCATCGCGCCATTCTAACCCGGCGGGGGGGCGCGTCCAGCAGCTTTCTCCGCGCGGCTCCGATCGGTGCGCCGGGTTGCCTGGGTTTGCGAGGTCGCCGGTGGTCGGATAACCACGGCGCCGTGAGTGAAGTCGCGATCAAGAAGAAGGAAACCAAGATCCACGTGCTGCGTTGCCGTGGCGAGGGGTGCGGCGCCTTGCTGGCGCTGGAGGAAACCGAAGAGGGGCTGTTGCTCGGCAACATGGCCGATCTCGCCGAGCGCGACGCAGAGGTCGCGTTCTTTCGCTGCCGGCGCTGCGGTGGTCGCACCCTGGTCGAGGAAGTCGAGTTCGAGGGAAAGATGCGCACGCGGGTTTCGGGTTTCGCGGCGGTCTGAGGGCGTGCGACCTTTCCGAGTGGACCGGTCTTGATGGATCGCACTTCGTTTTGTCGCGATCCGTTCCTGCGAACGAGCGCTTACAACATGGCGACCTGGGCGGTCGTCAACGTCCTCTTCAGCGTCCCCAACTATGCGCTGGCTGCCGGCGCGGCGTGGTCGCCGGGCCTGCTCGGAACCTACAGCCTGGTGCTGTTCGCGAGCGGCGTCGCGCTGTCGGCCGTGCACGAGAGGCGCGTTGGCAAGCTGGTCGGGCCGGCCGGCCAGGCCCTGTTCCCCGCAGGAAAGCTCTGGGGTCCGTTGCTGCTGATCGGAGTAGTCGGGACGGTGTCGCTGATCGTCACCAGCCGACCGCAGTTCATCCAGCCGCTGTGGCTGCTGGTGGTTGGAAGCGCATACGTCATCTGGGGCGTGGCTACTTCGTTTCGCCTCTACCAGCTTCTGGGAGGCGTGCTCGGCGTGGCGGGTCTGGTGGTTCTGGCGCTGCAGGAGACGCGGCCCGGAGCGGTGCCTTCGGTGCTCGGGCTGCACCTGTGGAATCTGACGATGGGAGGGTTCTCGTTTGCCGTCGCCGTGGCCACCAACCGGCGCTACCTATGGATCGCCCCGGCCGGTGGCCGTAGGCGCGATTAGTGAAGCGTGCGGACGCGGCGGTTGTCGGCGACGACGACGCCGTCGTTGAGATCGCTGCGGCGAACCCTGGCCGGAAGCTTGGATTCCATGGTCCAGGTCCCCTGGAGTCTCTTGCCGGTGTAGACGACGCGGGCGCTGCGGGTGGCGGAGGTTTCGGTCTTGGTGCGCGAGAGTCCCATGGTCATATCTCCTGGTCGTGTTGGTCGGACGCTACCCACAAAGCGAGCGCCGTGCCGTTGCGTGTACTCTGCGCAAGTTGCTGATTTGACGACGTTTCCCTTGAATCGTCGGGTCGCGGGCCGAACAACGTCGTACGGTGCGGTACAGCGCTGAACCGCCACCCGCACCGCCGGAGCACACCGGCGTTGCTCCGGCTTTGCGCGTCGCGTATCGGCAACCCGTGAGTCCCTTGTCTGGTGTCGGCGGGCGCGCCGCGCTGGCCGCTACCTTCCTTGCGGCGGTCTTCTCGAGCCTGCCGGCGCTTTGCTTGGAACCTGCGCTGCTGCCCCCAGCCCTGCTCGACTCCGGTGCGGACGAGGTTCTGAGCCGCGTCGTCGTTCCCGACCAAGCCCGTCGCGTCGGCGAAGTTCGATTACTGGCGCGCGGCGGCGCGGTGGTCGTGCAGACGCTGCTTTCGAGCAAGGTCCTGGAGCGGGTAGTCGCGGAGATCCGCAAGAAGGAGGAGAGCGCCTGGCTGCCGGGTTCGACCGGCCGCGCCGACTCCGAGCGCTACGTCGCAGCACTGGAGGCGTTGCTCGAGAATCTCGAGTCGCGCCAGGTTGCCGTGACGTGGGCAGAGCGCCGCCTAAGACTGCTGATCGAGTTCGTCGCCGACGACTCGGGCGCCGGGGTGGTGCTCGGGGCCTGGAATGGCGACGAAGCAGGAGGGGCCTTGGAGCCGACCGAGCGCATCCCGGCCACGCAGTTGGCGCTCGGCCGTGACTACGTGCTGCGCAACATGAGGCTGATCCTGATCGACTCCTTCCACATCGCCGACGCGGATCTCGATCGCCTCGGTGCGCTCGGCCCTGTGCGCGCAGTTGCCGCGCAACCTGAGGCTGTCCCGCGAGCGCTGGTTGCGGCGCCGGCGGGCGATCCGTCGCCGCGGAGCCAGCCCGCCGCGCCCGCCGGTCCGGGCGCCAAGCCGTGAGCGAGCGACTGCCGTCGCATCAAGTGCCGCCATCGCCGGTGTCGCGTGGCCTTCCAGGTCTGACCTGGATTCTTGGCCGAGGCCGCATTTTCTGTCTGGTCGTCTTCGGGGTGGTGACGGCCGTGCTGGCGCTGCACGCGGCTCATCTGGGAATCGAGAAAGACAACGCTTCGCTGGACGCCGCGGACCCGGCGGAGCGGCGCTTCTACGCGGACTTCAAGAAATCCTTCGGCAGCGACGAGGACTTGCTGCTGGCGGTAACCCACCCGCATCTGCTCGAGCCCGAAGGTCTGGCCTTGCTCGACGCCGTCACCAGGACCGTCGCAGGCTGGGACGGCGTTCGGCGGGTATGGAGCCTGACCAACATCGAAGAGCTCGTTCGTGGCGATGTCGGCGCGCAGCCGCGCGCACTGCTCTCGCCTCCCTGGGACGCACCGGGCATGACGCAGCACGCCCGCGCCGCAGTCGATCGCAATCCCGACCTCGAGGGCTGGCTGGTTTCGTCGGACCGGCGCACGGCCGGCGTCGTCGTTCAGATCGAAGATCGTCCGGGCGACGCCGACTACTCCGCGCGGCTGATCGACCAGTTGCGTGGGCTCGAGGCCTCCTACGGGCACGGCGGCGCCGAGCTACACCTGACCGGCGTGCCGGTACAGAAGTACGACGTCTCCGGGTACGTCGCCCGCGACCAAAGGGTGTTGCTGCCGTTGGCGGTCTTGGTGCTGGCCGGCGCGCTGGCGGTGTTTTTCCGTCATCCGTCGGGCGTGATCGTGCCGCTGGTCGTGGCGGGCGCGACGGTGGTGTGGACGCTGGGCATATACGACTGCCTGGGGCACTCGCTCAACGCCATTACGTCGCTGCTTCCGCCGGTGCTGCTGGTGGTGGCGATGGCCTCCAGCGTGCACGTCTACGACGCGTGGCAAAGCGGCCATCACGGAGGCGGCGACGGGCGTGAGCGCGTCGCGAGAGCGGTCGGGGCGATCATCGTGCCGGCGCTGCTGTGCGCGGTCACGAACGTCCAGGGGTTCCTCTCGCTGGGGATGAGCGGAATGCCGGCCGTTCGCCAGTTCGGGATGTTCGCTTCGATCGGCGTTGCGGCTGCCTTCGTGATCGGTATGACGGCGGTGCCGGCAGCGCTCACGTATCTTTCGCCGCCGCTCGCGAGGCCTTCGGATCAGCACGGCCTCACCCTGAGGTTTCTCGACGTGACGTCTCACCTGGCGACGTCGCGGCCGTGGGCTGTGCTGCTGGCGTTCACGGTGGTGACGGTGGTTCTCGCCGCGGGCATCCCGCTGATCCGCAGCAACACCGACCTGGTCGGGTTTCTACGTGAGGACGCCCCGCTGCGAATCGACACGTCGTTCATCGACCAACATCTGGCTGGAACCATGCCGGTCGATTTCGTGCTGGCGCGGCGTGACGGCGATTCGGTGGCGTCGCTCGATGCCTACCGGCGCCTGGAGCAACTCGAGGGGGCGATCGCCGCTCGCGAGCAGGTCGCGGGCGTTACCAGCGTGGTGGCACTGGTGCGGCAGGTTCATAGGGCCGAGTCGACACAGGGCGTGCTCGAGCTTCCCGGCGACGACCGCGAACTGCGCTCCGATCTGGCTCTGCTCGACGAGAGCGGACACGATCTGGTTCGCCGTTTCGCGACCCCCGAGTTCCGTTCGCTGCGGGTCACGGTCAGGCTCCACGCGATCGGAACCGCGAAGTCGGCGCCGCTGGTTGCAGGGATTCTGGCCGACGCGCAACGCGTTCTGGGACCCGACTACACGCTGGTCCCCACCGGTGCGCTGTGGCACGTGGTGCACGACTCGGATCGACTGGTGATCGAGCAGACCCAGAGCTTCGGCAGTGCCATCGTGCTGGTGGTGCTGGCCATCGGGCTACTGCTGCGTTCGGTGACGTTCACGGTCCTGGCGATGATTCCCAACGTGATGCCGATCCTGTGGACGGGAGGCATCATGGGCTACGGCGGCATCGAGCTCAGCAGCGGAACGGCGATGATCGCCTCGGCAACGCTGGGTCTGGTGGTCGACGATACCATCCACTACCTCTGGTACTACCGTGGTGTCTACGCGGGCGACGCGGTCGCCGCCATACGCAATTCCACGCGCGCGGTGGGCGCGCCGGTCACGGTAGCCTCGACGAGCCTGGTCCTGGGTTTCTGGGTCGGCGCTTTCGGAAGCTTCCAGCCGACGATCTATTTCTCGCTGCTTACCGGTCTGACGATGATAACCGGCGTCTTGTGCGACTTGCTGCTGCTCCCGGCGTCGCTCGTTCTCCTCGACCGCCTCCGGACCCGCGCGCCGCGTCTGCCCGCAGGTCCCGAGCGCGACCAACCGGCCCACGGCCGCTGACGGCAGCCCGAGCGCGAGGGTCGGTGGCGGGAGGGGCCCGGCGCTCGGTTGTAGGCGGGGGAACTCGCTGCTAGCGTTGCGTGCCGGCCGCCGGCCGCAAGCGGTCGTTTTCCAAAAGGAGTGTAATGGCGAAAGACGGAATCGAAGTGAACGGCGACGTGGTCGAGAGCCTTCCCAACGCGTTCTTCCGCGTGAAGCTCGAGAACGGGTACACCGTGCTGGCCCACATCTCGGGCAAGATGCGCAAGTATTACATCCGCATCCTTCCGGGCGACAAGGTCAAGGTGGAACTCTCTCCGTACGATCTGACCCGCGGCCGTATCACCTGGCGCGACAAGAACTCCTGAGCCGAGGTACCGACTGCCGGACGAGCGCCGCCGCGGCGCGGCGCTGCGTGGAGAACGAGGTGGACTCCGGCGGTTTCTTTTGCGATGGTGCACGCTTTCGCACGACTTTCTGGGGAGTGGCCAAATTGGTAAGGCACCTGACTCTGGATCAGGGAATTGGAGGTTCGAGTCCTCCCTCCCCAGCCAAACCTTCATACCTCGGTACGGCGCTCGCGTGACTCCCACGCGCGATGCTGCAACGGTTCTGGCCCTTCGTGATGGCGAAGGGACCCTGCAAGTCTTCATGGTCCGGCGCGACTCGCGGCTCGGATTTCTCGGCGGCGCCCACGTATTTCCCGGTGGTGCTCTGGACGAAGGCGACTACGCCGCGTCGATGCTCGAACTGGTCGGCGGCTCTGAGCGCGTCGCCGAACTCGTCCGACTTCACTGTGAAGACGCGCGTGCGCGTGGATTGCTGGTGGCGGCGGCCCGCGAGTTGTTCGAAGAGGCCGGCATTCTGCTTGCGCGCGACCAGCGCGGCGACTGGATAGATCTCGACGACGCCAGCGACAGGGCTCGGCGTTTGCTCGCCGCGCGCGCCGAACTGAGCGCTGGCGGCGGAGATTTCGCCGAGGTGTTGCGCGGCGAAGGCCTGAGCCTGGATGTGGGAGAATTGCGCTTCTTCGCCCATTGGATCACGCCCGAGCGCGAGAAGAAGCGCTTCGACACGCGCTTCTTCCTGGTGCGCGCCCCTGAGCGTCAGTCGGCCACCCACTGCGCAGTCGAATCGACCGCGGGCGAATGGCTCGCTCCCGGCGAGGCACTTGCCCGCTATCGTGCGCGCGAGATCGAACTGGTGCCGCCGACCATCGCCAGCCTGGATCGCTTGACGGCGTTCAGCAGCGTCGACGCGGCGCTGGCGGCGTTCGATGGCTGCGATGTGCCGTCGATCCTCCCCAAGATTCTGCTCGGCAACGAGGATGTCACGATCCTTTATCCGGGCGACGATGACTACGAGAGCGGCGTGGTGGGCCGCCCCGATGGACAAAGGCTGAACCGGCTCGTGCTTCGCGACGGGCTTTGGGACCGTCCCTGAGCGCTCGCGGCGATGCGCATCCGCTGGTCGGAGTTCGAGAGCATCTTCCGCGAGTTCGCGGAAGCGGCCGAGCACAGCGTCTCCTTCTTCATCGATGACGAAAAGGGCAAGGTTCTGGCCGGAGAGTCGAGGCCAGACCGCCCGCCGGTCGCGCGTCATGGTCTGACCGGCGGCGGCACTACCGTCGGCCGGTTGAACGCCTGCGGCGACCCGTCACGCGAGACCGTGCGGTTGTGCTGGGCCGCGTGCGAACGCGAACTGGCGCAGCAGATCATCGTCAACGACATGGCTGTGACCACAGCTCGGCTGTGGCGGCAGACCAACGCGCTGCTACGCATGAGTGCCAGCACCAGTCTGGCGCTGGAGCCGGGTGCGATGCTCGGGCGCGTTCTGGGCATGCTCGTGCACTCGACCAACTTCGAGCGCGGGGTCGCTCTGCTGCGCACGCCCGGGGAGAAGGTCTACACGCTGTTCGGTATCGATACGCCGATCCCCGTCGAGCCGTCGTCGATCCCGGCCCTGGAAGGCCTTGCCGACGACGTGCTGCTGGCCTCCGATGTGGCCGAGCACGCCGGCTTTCTGGGCGAAGGCGCGCGTCTGCTCGGTCGCAGCTCGGCGCTGGCGCTGGTGCGCATAGCGACCGACAACGACCGTTACGGGTATCTGTTGGTCCCGTTTCACCGGTCCGACATCGTGACCTCGGAGGATCTCAAGGTACTGCGTGCCGCGGCGCAGATCGTCAGCATCGCCGCCGAGAATGCCCATACTCTGCGCGAAGAGCGCGAGGCCACGCGTCTGCAAGTCGAGAACGAGATGCTCACGGCCCAGGCCCGCGACATGGAAGAGATGCTGCACGTGGTCTCGCACGACCTGCGCTCGCCGATGACCGCGATGTACGGTTACATGCACATGGCATTGGACGAGGCCGAAGAACTGAGCGCGGCCTCCGAAGAAGAGGAAGGCGGCGAACTGGCCGAAGTCGGAACCCGCATCGCCACTCCCCTTCAGGCCGGAATCCGCAGCGTCGAGAAGCTCAACCGGATGGTGCAAAGACTGCTCGATTTCTCGCGGGTAGCGCGTCTCGACTACCACTTCGAGATGCTCGAGATGACGCAGCTGGCGCGCGGCGTGCTCGATACGCTGGGTTTCCAGATCAAGGAACGCGGCATAGACGCGACACTGGGCGTGCTGCCCGACGTGATCGGGGACCGCATTCAGGTCGAAGCCGTCTTCCGTAATCTCGTTGACAACGCCATCAAGTACATGGGTAGCGGCGAGCGACGCGCGATCGAGATCGGCAGCCGAACCGAGGGCGACGCGGTGGTGTTCTTCGTGCGCGATACCGGAATGGGGATGACCCAGGACCAGGCGGCAAAGGCCTTCCTGCCGTTCAGGCGTTTTCGCGTCGATGCCGCTCCGGGTGAGGGGATCGGCCTCTCCTACGTCCGCAAGATCGTGGAGCGCCACGGCGGACGCATCTGGTGCGAATCGGCGGAAGGTGTAGGCTCGACGTTCTTTTTCACGCTGGCGGGCGGCGTTGCCGCGCCCGCAGGGAATTCTGCGCGGTGAGGCCGGGCGGTCATCGCGCGTCGGTGTCGGCGAGTAGGTGTCGTATTGAAGAGACGTGTCGTTTGCGCGACCGAGGAGGTTGTTCGTGCCCGAGTTCGTAGCCGTTGAAGCGTCGCCAACCATCGAAGGCTGGTACACGCTTCACGAAGTCTATTCGTTGGACTGGCCGAGGTGGCGCGCGCTCAGCGCGGCGCAGCGCGCTGTCATTGCCGGCCAGGCGCGTGAATGGTTGGAAGAAACCGCGGCGGGTCGCGGTGACACCAAGCTCTACAGCGTGGTGACGCAGAAAGGCGACATCATGCTGTGCCACTACCGCGACAGTCCCGCGGCTTTGAACCAGGCGGAACTCTCGCTTCGCCAGCAACCGCTGTTCGAGTTCCTGAGCGCGAGCTACTCCTACCTGTCGGTGATCGAAGTGAGTCTCTACGAAGTGCAGGCGATGGCCGCGCGGCGTCTGGCCGAGCGCGGCCTGCAGCAAGGCACGCCCGAGTACGATGCGGCTCTGGCCGAGGAGATGGAAAAGCAGAAGGTGCGGATGAACGAGCGCCTCTTCCGCGACATCCCGCCGCAGCGCTACATCTGCTTCTACCCGATGAACAAGCGTCGCGGCGAGCACGTCAACTGGTACGCCCTGCCGCTCAAAGACCGGCGCATGATGATGCGTGGCCACGGCGTGCTCGGCCACAAGTACGCCGACGTCGTCACGCAGGTGATCGGCGGCTCCACCGGCCTCGACGACTGGGAGTGGGGGGTGAGCCTCCACGCCGACGATCCTTTGCAGTTCAAGAAACTGATCTACGAGATGCGCTTCGACCCGGCCAGTTCGTGGTTTGCCGAGTTCGGGCCTTTCTATGTCGGCGTGCGCGTGGATCCCGATGGTGTCGCCGCGTTGCTCGAGGGGAGGCTGGAGTAACCTCCACTGCGACCGGGAAAGGGGTTCGTGAGGTCGCTGTCGAGGGCGCCGTGGACGCTGACTGAGGGTGGACTTCCGTCGCGAAACGGACTAACCAAATCCGCCTTCGGGTCGCATAGCTCAGTTGGTTAGAGCGCCTGCCTCACATGCAGGAGGTCCCTGGTTCGAATCCAGGTGCGACCACCATCTTCACTCCAGGGCGGAGATTGGATCCCGTGCGGTCTTCGATGCGCTCTGCGCCGCCGGGCCGCAGTACGTCAACCATCGCAGGTCGCGTAGCACTCCCATTCAGTTCGGCGAGACTCTCTGCGGCACGGCGGAGGAGTTCAAGGCATGGAGCCAGGACCTTGGGCGCGAGGATGTGCTGAGGACCTTCGAAAGCTGCGGGCAGGTCGGGATGCGGAGGCAGGGCGAGATCATCCACGGGCTCGCCGAGCCGCGGTGGACAGAGCGGGGTGACGTGGACGAACTGGCTCAGGCGCTGGCGCGCGAACTGCGCAGGTCGGGGCTCTGGGGTAGGCGGGTGGACGCCGGGCAGGGACAGCACGCGGCAACCGGATTTCTTGTCCCCCGGCTTCGATCCGCGTATCCTCCGGGGCGTGAACCTGCTTGCTCGTATCACTGTCGATCCGTCCGTGTGTCACGGTAAGCCTGTGATCCGCGGCCTGCGCTATCCGGTCGAGTCCATGCTCGAATACTTGGCGGCGGGCGACAGCATCGACGACTTGCTCGCGGAGTTCCCCGACCTCGAACGGGACGACGTGCTCGCTTGCCTTCAGTTCGCGGCGACGGCCGTCAAGCTGAAGACTCTTCACGTACCGACTGCGGCGTGAAGTTTCTGATCGACGCCCACCTGCCGCCTTCTCTGTGTCGCGCGTTGGCGGCCGAGGGCCACGATGCGATCCACACCTCTGCGCTGCCGGACGGAAATGCGGCGCCCGACGAGGTGATCAGGTCCGTGGCCATCGCTGAGGGGCGCATTCTGGTAACCAAGGACCTCGACTTCTTTGACGGCCTAGTGCTGCACGGTGCGCCCCCGAAGCTCGTGCTCGTTCGCTGCGGAAACATGAGAAAGCGCGACCTCGTGGCGCTCGTCGTGAGCCAGCTCGAAGCAATCGTCTTGGGACTCGAAAGCGGCGACCTGGTCGAGGTGGAATAGCCGGGCGCGTCTTCCGTA
>JACRCR010000150.1 GCA_016218925.1 Deltaproteobacteria bacterium
AGATCGGCGAAGATCAGGTTCAGCGGCGAGGGGCGAACGCGCAGCGGCAGGTCGAAATACAGCGACCTGCGCCAGTCGATGCGTTCGTCGAGACCGAGCCACAGGCGCAGCGGGCTGAAGCCGTGTCGCGTCGCGGCCACCGCTCCGGGCACGTTGCGACCCGACACGTCGCCGAGCACGACTTCGATCCCCCGGTGTCCGCTCGGTGCCAGCACTCGCGCCGTCTGGCCGCGAGTCTCGTAGCGATAGCGCACATGCGGCGGCGACAGGCGCCAGGTCAGCGCCGCCTCGTTCCAAAGCTTTTCGAAGTCGACGCCGGCCTCGCGCCGCGGCTCCGGAATCGATCCCACGCCGATGCGCGCGTGCAGCGGCCGCATCAGCGTGAAACCGCAACGACGCACGAAGCCGCGCGTGCTGTTGTCGTTGGTGACAGCCACGCCGAAGCCGTAGCCGGCGCCGCGAGCGTTCGCGTAGAGCTCGTCGGCCAGTCCGAAGTAGATGCCGCGGCCGAGGTACTCGGGCAGCGTCGCCGCATTTAGCGACATCACGCCGCGCACCTCGCGGCCGTGCAGTCGCGCCACCAGCGGCTGCACCACGCAGTGCGAGACCACGCGCTCGCCGTCGAAAGCCTCCAGCCCCAGCGCCGCGCCGGACGGATTGGCCACGTACTGCCAGGCCAGGAACTCGGCGCTCATGTGGGCCGCACGCGGCATCGCGGCGCGCAGCATCGCGGCGCTGCGCTGCAGGCCCTCCGGCGACAGGTCGATGGCACGCGTAGTGATCATCGTGCGCCGGTCTCCTCCGCAACCAGATGAGGCGCCAGCGCCGCGCGCATCTCGGCCGAGCACAGCGTCGCACGCTCGGTGTCGCGCCACGGCGACAGATAGTATTCGCGCAACTCGGCGCGCTCGCCCCACCGTGCCGCCTCGTGATCGGCCGCGCGGCCGGGGTGCAGCAGGAACTCCACCAGATCGCCGCTGCGCGCAGCCCCCCCGTCGCGACGCGCCAGATGTGCGAGCGCGGCGCGTACCGGCTCGATGGTCATGTTGCCGGAAAACAGCAGTCCGACGAACCAGCGACAGTGGGGGATCGCGCGGCGCGCCAGTTCGCGCCGTGCCCGGCGCGCCAGCGGACGCAAGATGGCGTGCTTGGCCAGGTTCGGGCCCAGGTAGTTCGGCAGCGCGCGCCGCAAGGTCGGAACCATGAACAGCGGCTCTTCCAACGCGCGCACGTATGAGAAGTCCCAGCGTTCGTGCAGTTCCAGCAAGGCCTCGAGCACGATCGGGATCATGTGGTAGTGCTGATGTCCGTCCACCCGTGGTCGCCAGCCGGGACCGGCGGCGTCGGCCACGCGGCGGAGCTGCGCGTCGAGTTCGGTGCGGATCTGCGTGCGCAGGTGCTCGCGCTGCGCTCCGCGAAGTCGCAGCGAGAGCCGCAGCAACGCGACGAACGAAAGCGCCATCTCGCCGTTGCCGTCCAGCAGCATCGCCACTTCGCCCGGCGGTGCGACCGGGCGCCCTTCCATCAAGTTCAGATGCGCGGTCAGCAACCATCCGGGGCGCCGCCGCCACTGCTCGATCGCATAGTCGAACGCGTCGCCGCCGGCGATCACGCTGGTGCCCGACAGGCAGCCGTGATCGCGAGCGGCGAGAATGCCGTCGGTGATTCCCCGGGTGAGACCGAGATCGTCGGCGCTGACGATGACCTGCATGACGAAGAAGGGGCCCTTCCGCGAATTTCTCATGACCTGCAAGGTACGCAAGATCAAGCGAGGGAAGGCCGAGACTTGCCATTCTCCAAAAGCCGTGGGCAATTGTGGGCAGCCTCAACGAAAAACCTGCGCGGCCGACCCGCCTCTCGCGATCGCAGTCGAGGGGTTTTCTCGTGCATCCCGGCACGGGGCGTTTCGCGAACAGAGGCGGCGAGCGAGGCGCGATGAGATGAAGCGTTGGGCGATCACGGTTGGTTTGCTGGCAGCGGTCGCCATCGCTCCGGCATGCGTCTCGTGCAGCAAGCCCTCGGATCGAGGCAGCCGGGTCATGGTACTCGGCATCGACGGCGCCACCTGGACGATCATCGAACCGATGATGGCGGCCGGCGAGTTGCCCAATATCAAGAAGCTCTACGACCAGGGCTTGCATGGCATCTTGCAGTCCAGGCCACCGATCCTGTCGCCGGTGGTATGGACGACGATTTTCACCGGATTCAACTACAAGACCCACGGGGTCACGGACTGGAAGACATCGCAGTCGACCAACCGGCGCGTTTCGGCGATCTGGAACATCGCAACCGCGCGCGACAAGAGGACCAACGTGTTCAACGTGCCGGGCAGTTGGCCGCCCGAGCCCGTCAGCGGCGTGATGCTGTCGGGCTTCCCACTGAGCGGTTCGACCTTCGCCGGCAATACCGGCGAGGTGCTCGCCACCGCGAAACTGGAAATCGGCCGCGTCATGACCCCTTATCGCGACAACGCCGGTGAGATCATGGCGGCGGTCGCCGAGCTTGCGGTGGGCCAGTGGACACCGTGGTTCGCAGGCAAGGTGGCCTCGCGCCCGAGCTTCAAGGGAATGATGCGCGCGATGCGCCTGTCGCCCGACAAGATCTACGTCAGCCCGCTCTACCGCACAGACGATGGCATAGTGATGAGCGAGCCCCACGACCTGCGCAGCAAGCTCACGGCCAAGCTCGGCGAGCCGTACATCCCCGAAGGCCCGGGCTGGAGCCGCTGGGAAGAGCCCGACACGCCGGTGTATCTCTACCAGCACCTCGAACAGGTGTTCGACATCCAGACCCGTGCGGCGCTCGAGTACGCGGCCGGAGACTGGGATCTGTCGCTCTACGTGATGACGCTCGTCGATCGTGTGTCACACCCGTACTGGGCCTACTCCCACCCCGACGACTACCCCGAGATCGATCGCGAGAAGGCAAGACTCTACGAAAGCGCGGTAGCCGACTCATACCGCGCAAGCGACGAAGCCCTTGGCAGGATTCTCGATGCCGCCAAAGGAGAGTTCTACGTCGTCGTCGTCTCGGATCACGGCTTCAATTCGTACGAAGACCGCAGCAAGGAAGTCGGCGGGCACAATCCCGACGGCATCTACATGGTCTCGGGCCCTGGCATAAAACCTGGCGATGGCGAGCGCGCGTACATCGAAGACGTGACGCCGACGCTGCTTTACCTGCTCGGGCTGCCGGTCGGCCAGGACATGGACGGCAAGCCGATCGCCGAGGTCACCGCCGACCTCGGACGCAGGCTGGAAACGATCGCGAGCTATGAGCGCGGCGCGCGCGAAGCCAGCGACATGCCGGTCGACGACGCGACTTGGGAGCAGCTTCGCGGACTCGGCTACGTCGACGGCGCACCGCCGCGCGAGAAGATGCAGCCGCCGCCGGCGGGCCATGAGCCGCAGCAACCGCCGGCGGGCGAGCAGATGCAGCAACGCCAGCGGCAGCAGGGCGGCGCCGAGCCGAACGGCGCGCGCGTGATGCCGCGAGACGGCGCCCCGAACGGCGGACGGATCGCGCCTCCCGATCCGACAGGCGCAATGCCGCCACCCGAGGACGCGCCGAGGCCCCCCGCAACAGTCGTCGAGCCCGAGGTGCCCACCAAGCACTGAGTAGGGTGGGTTGCGCAGGCGCCAGTGCTGCGCGGCTACGGCTGGCTCGCTCGACTGCCGAGGGCCTTGTCTACGTACACGCATACGGGTACAAGGACGAAGTGAAGAGACGCGAGCTGGAACGGCAGCTGCGAAGTCTTGGATGGAGGTTCCTGCGGCACGGCGCCAAGCACGATGTGTGGTCCGACGGTGAGCGGGAGGAAGCCGTGCCACGCCATGTCGAGGTCAACGAAAAGCTGGCGGCGGCGATCCTGCGCCGCGCCATGAAGAAGGTTTGAAGATGCGATTTCAAGGCAAGCTCTGCAGAGACGGGAAGTGGTGGTTGGCCGAGGTTCCCGTCTTCGATGCGACGACGCAGGGACGTACCCGCAAGGAGGCATTCGACATGATCGCAGATTGGTTCTGCACCATGGTCGATCGGAAGGGTTTTTCGCTGCGCGTCCATCCGACCGCGAAAGACGACTTCGAGGTGAGCTCGGACGACACCGGCGCGATGATCAGCCTCCTGCTGCGGAGGCAGCGCCAGAAGAGCGGCCTCACTCTGGCCCAGGCAGCCCAGCGACTCGGCGCGAAATCCCGAAACGCGTATGCGCGCTACGAGCAGGGCGCGTCCATACCGAGCTTAGAGAAACTGGATGAATTGCTTCACGCGATCGCGCCCGACCGAGATATCGTCGTCCGACAAAGCGACGCTGCGTGACAGTGGACGCCGGAGCGAGTTCCCGGGACCCGGGATCGGCTCGCCACCGTTCCCCGGATCGTCTCGCGCCACGACAGACGCGTGTGGGCCGAGGGCGCCGCGCAAGCGTCTCATTCACGCTTGCGCCTACTGCGGGCGCGAGCCGTTAGTCATCACGCATCATCCTCTCGAGCGACCCGTCAGCAGCAACTGCGCCGCCGACCGGCGCGGACTTCGAGACCGGCTCGCACCTGTGCCGGCGTCGCAGACGCCGCTTCGGCGCGATGATCCGGATGCCCGCACCTCGCCGACCGATGTCCGTCGCTCACGGCGCAGGCGCCGCCAACGCCGATGAACCCGCGCAGAAAGTTCGCCGCGGCGCCGACGATGGGCGCAACGAACCTGGCGTAGCCAATCGTGCGGCGTCCGCTCACGACCGAGGCCCCGCCCTTCATCGCCCCACCCCCTCGGCCGCGACCGCTCGCGCGCCGCTGCGAGCGCGCAACGCCGCGCGCCACACCCGCGACGCATCGATCACCACAACGATCACCAGCCCCATGAACGCGGCGGTCACCACCGCGTCCAGGCGGTTGTTGAAGATCACGTGCTGGGTCTGCGCGATCTTGTCGGGCGCAATCGCGCCGCCGGCAAGGTCGGCGGTCAGTCGCGAAGCGGTGGCCAGGAATCCGATGCGCGGATCGGTCGAGAAGATCTTGGCCCAACCGGCCATCATCGTCACCACCAGCAGCCACACCAGCGGAACCAGCGTGACGATCGCGTAGCGCGGGCGCGACGACTTGATGAAGATCGTCGTCACCGCGGCCAGCGCGGTGGCGGCAAGCAACTGGTTGGCGATGCCGAACAGCGGCCACAGCGAGTTGATGCCGCCGAGCGGATCGATCACGCCCTGGTACAGGAAGTACCCCCAGCCGGCGACGATCAGCGCCGACGACAGCACGTTGGCCGGCAGCGATGAGGTGTGGCCGAGTGGTTCCCACACGTTGCCGAGCAGATCCTGCATCATGAAGCGGCCCACCCGAGTGCCGGCATCGAGCGTGGTCAGGATGAACAGAGCTTCGAACATGATCGCGAAGTGGTACCACATGGCCTTGACCGCCGGGCCGCCGAGCGCGCTGGCGAAGATCTCGGCCATGCCCACCGCCAGCGTGGGGGCTCCGCCGGTGCGCGACAGCAGAGTCTGCTCGCCCACTTCGCGCGTGAGCGTGTCGAACGCGGCCGGATCGAGCGTGAAGCCCCAGGTGTGGATCTTGGCCGCGGCGTCGGCAACGGTGGTTCCGAGCAGCGCGGTGGGCGCGTTCATCGCGAAATAGACGCCCGGCTCCATCACGGTGGCCGCCATCAACGCCATCAACGCGACGAAGCTCTCCACCAGCATCGCGCCGTAGCCGATGAAGCGCGCGTCGCTCTCGCGATCGATGATCTTCGGCGTGGTGCCGCTGGCGATCAGCGAGTGAAAGCCCGAGATCGCGCCGCACGCGATCGTGATGAAGCAGAACGGGAACAGCTTGCCGGCGAACACCGGCCCCGACCCGTCGATGAACTGGGTCAGCGCCGGCATCTGCACCTGCGGCCTGACCCACAGCAGTCCGAGCGCCAGCAGCCCGATGGTACCGATCTTGATGAAGGCCGACAGGTAGTCGCGCGGCGCCAGCAGCAGCCACACCGGCAGCACGCTGGCCGAAAAACCGTACGCGATCAGACACAGCGCGATGCTCTTCTTGTCGAGATCGAAGAACACCCGCAGCGTCTCGCTGTCGTGAATGAAGCGCCCCGCCCACACGGCGACCAGCACCAGCGCCAGACCGCCGATCGAGGCCTCGAGCACATGGCCGGGGCGGATCGAGGTCATGTAGACACCCATCATCAGTGCGATCGGAATCGTCGCCGCGATCGTGAAGGTTCCCCACGGGCTGCCGAACATCGCGTTGGTTACCACCAGCGCCAGCACGCCGATCAAGATCAGCATGATCGCCAGCACGCCCACCAGTGCCGCTGCGCCGCCCACCGGTCCGATCTCGTCGCGCACGATCTGCCCCAGGCTCTTGCCACCGCGGCGCATCGAGGCCACCAGCACCGTGAAGTCCTGCACCGCGCCACCGAGCACCACCCCGATCACTATGTAGAGCGCGCCGGGCAGGTAGCCGAACTGGGCCGCCAGGATCGGCCCCACGAGCGGACCCGGGCCGGCGATGGCGGCAAAGTGATGGCCGAAGACCACCCAGCGGTTGGTGGGCAGAAAGTCGCGACCGTCGCGACGGTGGTGCGCCGGCGTGGGCCGGTTGTCGTCGAGGTGCAAGGCACGCTCGGCCAGGAAGCGCGAATAGAAGCGATACCCGATCGCGTAGACGCAAACCCCTGCCACCAGGAACCAGGTGCTGGAGATGGTCTCGCCCCGCTGCAACGCCACGAATGCCAGTGCGCCGGCGCCGAGCGCGGAGACCAGCAACCACCCGAAGTACGACAGTGCTTTCATCGCAGCGGATTGTACCTGCCGGGGGCGTTTCATCGAACCCCTGCGCGGCCCCTGACGCCGTTATCATCAGCGTATCGGAGTTGCCCCTCATCGCTCCGCGACGCGGCGACAGCGTCGTTTTGAGCCTTGAACCGCCCGTCAACCGGGGCATACACTGCTAGGCGCATCTCTGCGGGGAGAGGGGTTTTCCATGAATGTTCCATCGCACGTCCGCCGCGTGGCCGCGGCGGGCAGGGTCGCTGTTTGTCTGTCTGTGTCGTTGCTGTGCGTGCAAGCGCCGGGCGCCGCTCCGGCCATCGCGGCGTCGTCGTCAGCCGAGGCTCGCGACCTGGCCGACACCGCACGCTCGGTTGGCCGCGGCGAGACGCTGCGCATCGAAGGCGTGCAGCTCGACGGTGAGCAGGGCCTGACCGGCCTGGAGCTGACGCGCCTCGAGGTACTGGCCGAGGGCGCCAGATTCGTCGCGCAGACCGACGCCGGCCCGCGGCCGCT
>JACRCR010000151.1 GCA_016218925.1 Deltaproteobacteria bacterium
ATCCTGGCGCAGGTCGTTGCGGTACTCGAGTCCGGCCGCCACGCGGTGACCGCCGGCGAACAGCTTGGTCAGCCGCGTCTCGACGCCGGCTAACTCCCCCACCGCTCTGTCGACGTTGAGGACGGTATCCGGGGGATCGCCTGGATCTGCCACGTCGTAGGGATAACGGCCACGCGTGTCGTAGTGATCGTAGTAGGCGCGCGCCAGCGCGGTCACGGAGCCCGCGAACTCGTGCTCCCAGCGCACGTCGGCGAATCCTTGCGCGTCGCGGGTCTGATAGCGCGGATCGTCGAAGATCGCTCCGAACGAGGCGGTCGGGACGTCTTTGTCGCGCAAGTCGTAGGCGCCGGTCACGGTCAGATCGGTATAGGTCACCGCGGCGAAGAACCGCCCGGCACGGTCGCCGTCGAGGTTTTCGGCGACACCGAAGTTCGTGCTCGGGTCGTCGAACTCCGGATAGTAGAGGGTGTCGTGCCCCTGGCTGTCGAAAAACGTTCCCGATGCCACCACACCTACGCCGCTGTCGAAGCGATGGCCGTAGCTCAGGCGTCCCTGGTAGGTGCCGAGGCTTCCGGCGCTGGTCGATATTTCGACTCCGCCGATTTGTGCAGGGTCACGGCTGATGACGTTGACGACGCCAAAGAACGCGCTGGTTCCATACAACGCCGATGCCGGGCCACGGATGACTTCGACGCGGTCGATCAGATCGACGTCGAAGATGAAATCGGTCCCGATGGCCGCGCCGGTGAAGATGTCGTCGTTGAGCCGGTGGCCGTCGAGCAGCAGCAGGATCCTGGAGTTGAAATCGCTCGGACGCTGGAAACCGCGGATCCCGACGGTTGCGTAGTTGCGGTCGTAACCGAGGAATAACCCCGGCACCGATGCCAGGATGTCGGCGAGCGTGCGATAGCCGTACTTCTTGATCTCGTCGGAATCGACGATCGTAACCGACGCCGGTGCGTCGGCGACGAGCTGCTTGCGCAATGAGGCACCACGAACCTCTTCGACGTTGACGTCGAGAAGTTCCTGGACGCTCAGGTCCATCAGCTCGGCGCCGCTGTGGCCTGGTTCTCCGTTCTCATCCGCGGCCCGGCCCGGATCCGCGGCCAGGAGCCAGGCCGCGCACGCCGCCGCCACGCCGATGCTCAGCAGGCGGTCGTGGGCGCCGCCGCATCTTTCCCCTGTCGCCGCCATTTCTACCTCCCCCGAAAGTCCCTCGTCGCGAAGTCCCGTGTCACCGGCGTCCCTCAACGCGTCGGACCGAGCGTAAAACAGAAGGTCGCACCCTCATCCACCGCCGCACTGCACCAAGCATCGCCGCCGTGGCGGCGCGCGATTCGCTGCACCGTGGCGAGTCCGATCCCGGTTCCCGCATACTCAGTGGCGGAATGCAGCCGCTCGAACGGAGCGAAGAGCTTCTGTGCGCGCGTCATGTCGAAGCCGACTCCGTTGTCGGACAGGTAGTACACGCGCTGGCCTCCTTCATGTCTCTGCCCGAATCTTACCCGTGCAACCGGCCGTGCGACGGTGAACTTCCAGGCGTTTTCCATCAGATTGCGCAGCGCTGCCCGCGCCAGGCCGCCGTCGGCAATCGCGCTGACGCCGGGCTCGATGACGAGTTCGACGCATCGATCGGGCTCGCGCGCCCTGAGCTCAGCGCCGATGTCGTCGGCCAGAGCGCTCAGATCGACGATTTCCATCCGCATCGGCAGGCGCGTGGCGCGTGCGAGCACGAGCATGTCGGCGACCAGTCGATCCATCCTCTTGGCGGCGGCTCGGATGCGTTCGAGGCAATCCATCGCGGTTGCATCGAGACGCTCGCCGTAGTCGTCGATCAGGATCGCGGCGAGTCCGTCCATGCCGCGCAGCGGCGCGCGCAAGTCATGAGAGACGGAGTAGCTGAACGCTTCGAGTTCTCGGTCGCGCTCCTGGATCTGCACCAGCATTTCGTTGAACGCGGTGAGCAGCAGGCCGACCTCGTCGTGGCCGCCACCGCTGGCACGGATGGAGTAATCTTTTTCGGCCGAGACCCGCCGCGCGGTGTCGGCCAGTCTCAGGATCGGTTCGGAAATGAAACGCTGCAACCATGAAGAGATCGCGAACGCCAGCAGGCCGCAGGCCGCGAGCACGACCGCGACGATGCCGGCGTAGTCGACCAGGCGTCGCCAGAACGTCACCGTTCGCGCGCGGATGACGACCGAGCCCAGCGTTTCCTGTCCGAGCACGACCGGCGCGCGAAGGACGGTCGTGTCGTGTTCGGCCACGGACCCGCCGGCTTGCGACTCGACCGGCGCGCACGCGCCGCGGTCGCCGCCTGGAGCGTAAGCGGCGAACAGTTCGCCGTCGGCGCGGTACACGCAGCCCGAGCGGATGCTGTTGATGGCGCGCAGCGCTTCGAGAGTCGCCCGCGCCGATGCCTCGTCGCCGAAGCTGAGGGCTGCGGTCGTGTTCGACGCGGTCACGGTAGCCACCATCGAGAGCCGGGCGAGTTCGGCGCGACGTTCGAGCACTGCCTGGTAGGAGAGGAACGCTGCCGATGCCAGCACCAGCGCGACGCTGCTGGCGGTGAGCGAGAGCACCATGAGCTTGCGGCGGATGGTGAGATTGACGAAGCCCGACGCCGCTATCGCCGCCAACCGGGCCCCCAGCGTCGAACTCTCGCGTGAGCAAGTCGCTCCGGCACCGTCCTCGGACGATTCGCCGGCGGCTGCGACCTGACCCGGAGGCCCCGACTCGATCACGCAGGTGGATTATCACCGCGCGCGCACTGAAGGGAAATACCGGTGCACGTGAACTCCAGCGGCTGAAGAGCAGCGCGCAACCGCAACGCCGGGGTTGCGCCGGAGGAAACTTTGGTCGTCTTTCGGTAAGCACCGACGCCAGGAACCGGCGGGCTCGACCGACGCTTGCCGGGCCAGTGCACCCGGTTGTCCAGTAGGGGGCAGACTACCAGCGATCGCGCGCAGCGCCGCCAGCGTTTCGAAGTCACTCTCGTAGTCGTCGGTCTGGAAATCGCGGTCGGCGCTGGTCTTGACGATCACCAGGTCGTGGTCCGGCGCGACGTAGATGTACTGGCCGTAGACGCCGATCGCGAGGAACTCGCTCGAGGGTTTGCCGGTGCCCTCGGCGCCGGCGGCCTCCGGGATCCACCACTGGTAGCCGTAGCCGAAGCGCGAGTCCGAGGCGGGATTCTTTCCCGGCATCAGGTGCGGTGCGTCGGGTGTTACCGATGCACGTATCCATTCGGACGGTACGATGGACTGCCCGTCCCACGCGCCGCCGCGAAGGTAGAGGAGGCCGAAGCGGCCGTAGTCGCGCAGCGTCATGTTGAGACCGCCGAAGGCCCACTCCACGCCCTCGCCGTCGAGCAGCCAGTAGGCGTCCGACTCGGCCCCGATGCGGCTCCAGATCTTTTCCTCGAGGTATGCGGACAGGTTGTTGCCGGTGGCGCCGGCCAGCACCATGCCGAGTACCTGGGTGTCCATGCTGACGTAACGGTTGTAGGTGCCCGGCGGCTTTTCGTTGCCGAGGCCGGCGACGAAGCGGCGCAGCGGCACGCCGAGCGACAGATCGATCCCCATGCGATTGATGTCGGAGGTGAGGTCGCCGTAGTCCTCGCGAAATCGGATGCCGGAGGACATCTGCAAGACGTCCTTCAGACGCACGCCGTCGTAGCCGGAACCCGCAAGCTGCGGGACGTAGTCGGTCACCGCGGCATCGACGCCGCGGATTTTTCCTTCGCGGATCGCGATGCCGACCAGCGCCGAAACGAATGACTTTGCGACCGACCACGAGATCGCGCGGGTCTGCGCAGTGTTGCCGAGAAAGTAGCGCTCGGCGGTGACGCGGTCGTGCGAAATCACCAGCAGTCCGGTGGTGGCGCGGCGCGCGAGGAACTCGTCCATGTCGCGCTCGGCGCCGCGGTAGCCGAAGGAGCGAGGAAGGTCGACGGGCTCGGAGTGAAGCTCGAACACCGCTCCGCGGCGGTGTACGGCGCGAGAAGGCCAGTGGTCAGGCATCGTTCGGAAGTTCTCGACGATGCTCGCAGCCGAGAAGAGAGTGGCGAAGTGGTAGAGGTTGACCAACTCGCGGTGCCATGTCGCCGCCGCCAAGGCGAGCAGTAGCAGCGAGGCGAGTGCGAGACGGCGAAGGGTCGAACTGCGGGGCATCGTCGCGGTGTGCTCCGGCGCGCAACGACTCCCGGGCGGGGCACCGGGAGCTGTCGCGACCGTTCAGGCGTTCAGGCAAACATCCAGTCGTGCAGGTTGTACAGAATCGTCGCGACGGCGACCCCGACGGCAAGCGCCGGCCACGGCAGCTCCGACAGCACCAGGCGGCCGCGACCGCTCAGGATGGCTCCGAACGGAAGCAGCGAGGTCTCGGCGAAGAACGCGTCGAGTCGGCCCTTCTCGGTGATGCGCTTGCGCGCGTCCTGATGCATGCAGCCGATCAGCCCGACCGCGAAGAGGCCGCCGAAGAATGCGACGTCGCTGGCGAAGCCGTTCACCAGAACGTGGGCCAGCCCCCACAGTCCCATCGACAGGAACATCGGATGGCGCGTGATGCGCGTCAGTCCGTACGCACCGCCGACGGAGCCGCCGCGGGCGCCGATGCTGGCGGGACTCGGCTGCGCCGGCGCCGCCACGACGAAGGTGAACGAGGCGCCGGCCAACGCCAGTGCGGCGATGTGCACGGCGGGCAGGTCGCCGAGCTGCCACAGCAGAGGACCGGTATGGATGTTGTTCAGATAGATCCGCACGGCCGGGACGAAAGTGGCCAGCGAGATCAGCGAATAGAGCCCGAGGTAAGGGCCCTGCCCGAGCAGTGCCACCAGCCGAGGTCTGAGCGCGACCGACGCCGGTGCCATGTGCGTCAAGCCGAACACGAACATCCAACACAGGATCTGGCTCCAAGCCGGCATGGGTTCCTCCGTTTGGTCGCGCGGCGACAGGTCAGGCGACGGCGGGCTTGCGCCCGGCGTCGGGTTTGGCAGTGGCGGCGTCGACTCGCTCCATCCAGCGGGCAACGCCGGCGAATTCGGCCAGCGCTGCCGCCCCTTCCTTGGCGCCGCAGATGCAGAAGAGTTGTACGAACACCGCGATGTCGGCCAGCGTCAGGTCGTCACCGAGCAACCACGCCCCGCCGCTCAGCATGCCCTCGAGCGCTTCGAAGTGCCTGCGCATGTCGGCCACCACCTGCTTGCGGCTCTTTCGTCCGAGTCCTTGCTTGACCAGGATCGCCTTCATGTGGCGAGGGATGACGAAACGCGCCGCGCGCTTCACCAGTTCGCTGTCGTTGGCGCACAGCACCGGTACCCACCTGGCGGCGTTGTGGCCGAGCGTGAAGCGCAGGTACATTTCGTAGAAGTAGAGGCTCTCGTCGGCCCAATCTTCGAGCGCGTGACACAGACCGCGCTGGCGCGGATCGCTCGGGATCAGCCGAGGTTCCGGGAAACGTTCCTCCAGGTAGTAGGCTATCTCGGTCGAATCCCCGAAGTGTCGTCCCTCGTGCTCGATGGCCGGAAGTTTGCCGACCGGGTTCACCTTGCGGACCTTGGTGACCGCGTCCTGCATCGAGATCTCTCGCGTCGTGTACTCGACGCGTTTGACGTGCATGACTCGGCGAATTTTGTCGCAGAACGGGGAGATCTCGAACTGATACAGCGTGACCACCCTGTCCTCCCGTCAGCCCCTGATTTTGACTTGCGGCCGGGCCCTGACTAGGGTCGGGCTCTCGTGTGAGGGCTGAGCGATGGCAAGAGTAACCGTAGAAGATTGTTTAGCAAAGGTTCCCAACCGTTTCATGCTGGCCACGGTCGCCGTGCGCCGTGCCAAACAGCTGCTGCGTGGTGCCAGGCCGCTTGTCGAGACCGACAACAAGGAGATCGTGACCGCCCTCCGAGAGGTCGCAGCCGGTCTGGTGGGTCCGGTGGCGCGGGTCGAGGACGGCCTGTAACGAGCCCGTTCGAAGCAGTCTACTAGCGGGAGGCGACCGGCGGCATGACCGCGAGAAAGTCCTCCAGCGAGCCTCCCACTTCGAGGCAACGAAAACGCCCGAGTGCCGCGAGACCTGACCCGTCTCGGCGCAGCTCGGCGGCGCAGCCCGAATCCTCTCTCCAATCCGACGAAAGCGCCGGGTCCGGGTCCGGCTCCGGCCCCGACGATGGCATCGAGCCTGAACTTCTCGAAGGCGAAGTTCTCGACGCCGGCTACGGCGACGAGCCGCTGGCCACCGCGCAGCCCGACGCGGCCGACGACCCGGGCGACGACGCCAGCGAGTCGGTCGCGCACGGACGCGCGCCGATCCCCGTCGGGGCCGACGGTGGAGCCCTGGTCCCGAGCAGTTCGCTGGATCGCTATCTGGCCGAACTTCGGACCTATCCGATCCTTTCGCGCGAGCAGGAACTCGAAGTCATCGACCGCTACTACGTTCAGGGCGACGCCGAGGCCGCGGTCAAGCTGGTTACCTCCAACCTGCGCCTGGTAGTGATGGTCGCCCGCGAGTATCAGCGGGCCTTCCACAACCTTCTCGACCTGATCCAAGAGGGCAACATCGGGCTTCTCGAGGCGGTCAAGCAGTTCGACCCGTACCGCGGTGTGCGCTTCCCGTCCTACGCGGTGTGGTGGATTCGCGCCTACGTGATCCGCTACGTGATGAACAACTTCCGCCTCGTCAAGGTCGGGACCACCCAGGCGCAGCGGCGCTTGTTCTTCAACCTGAGGAAGGAAAAGGCGCGGCTGGAGGCGCTCGGCTTCGCGCCGACGCCGCAGCGCATCGCCGAGGCTCTCGGCGTCAAGGAGAAGGAAGTCATCGAGATGGACCAGCGCCTGGCTACCTCCTCGGAGGTCTCGGTGGAAACGCCGCTCGGCTACGATTCCGGGGCCGGGACCATGCTCGATCTGCTGCCGGCTCCCGGCGAGAGCGCCGAAGACGAAGTCGCCGGCGGCGAGTTCTACGCGCTGATGAAGGAGAAGCTCGACGATTTCGCGCTGACGCTGCGTGGGCGCGAGGCCGAGATATTCCGCGAGCGACTGATGGCCGAGACCCCGCTCACCCTGCAAGAGCTCGGCGACCGGTACGGGGTCAGCCGCGAGCGCGTGCGGCAGATGGAATCGGCGGTCAAGAAGCGGCTGCGCGAGTATCTGGTCTCGCAGGTGCGCGACCTGCACGAAGACATGGTCGACTGAACGTGGTTGGCCGGAGCGAGTCGAGGCTGGCGCGGCAGCCGTTGCTATCGCCCACCTCGGGCGACCGTGCTACGGTCACAAACCGTGCGTGAGGGCATCACTGCCGGGCTCGTCGTGATCGGCAACGAGATCCTGTCGGGAAAGATCACCGACGCCAATACCCCGTTCCTGGCGCGCGAGTTGCGCGTCCTCGGAGTCTCGCTGCAGCGGGTCACGGTGATTCCCGACGACATCGACGTGGTGGCCACGGTGGTCGCCGATTTTGCCGCGCGCTTCGAGATCGTGTTCACCTCGGGTGGGGTGGGGCCTACCCACGATGACGTGACGATGGACGGAGTGGCCCGCGCGTTCGGGCGGCCGATGGTAGAGGACCCGGGGTTGCGTCGGGCCATCGAACAGTTCGTCGGCAGCCGCATCAACGAGGCCCATCTGAAGATGGCCCGGGTCCCCGAGGGCTGCGAGCTGGTGACCGACGGACACCCGGCGTTTCCCACCGTCGTCGTCGAGAACGTCTACGTCCTGCCGGGGATCCCCGAGATCTTCCAGGCCAAGCTGGCGGGTTTGCGTGATCGCTTCCGTTCGCGACCCTACCACCTGCGCCAGGTATTGGTGCGCGAGCACGAGACCGGGATAGCGGAATTTCTCAATGCCACCCTGGCTGCCTTCCCCGAACTCTTGCTAGGCTCGTACCCGAAATTGTCGGATCCGCAGTACCGGGTCAGGCTCACTCTCGAATCAAAAGACAAGACGTACGTCGAAGCGGCACTGGCGGATCTGATCCGGCGCTTGCCGGAGGGGTTCGTGGTCAAGGTAGAAGACTGAGGAAGCGGAAGTGGAGGTGGAGATATGAAACCCAAGACAACGCAGTTTCGGTTCTCGGTGGCGGCTGTGATGGCGGCGGCGCTGTGGCTGGCCCCGGTCGTGGTCCGCGCAGAGTCCTCGCAGGCCGGCAAGGCCGGTTCGGACTTCGGCATCGGCGTGGTCACGGTGCTGAGCAACATCGGGTATATGCCCGTCAAGGTTTGTTACGCGGTTCTCGGTGGAGTCACCGGCTCGCTGGCCTACGCGCTGACCGGTGGCAACCGCGACGTCGCGGACGGCATCTGGGTGCCGTCCATGGGCGGCGATTACGTCCTCACTACCGGGATGATGTCGGGGGACGAGGAGGTCCGGTTCAGCGGACTGCGCAAGCCGGCGCCCGCGGAAGTGGCGGGAACGGCCGGCGAATCGAACGATTCGGAGGTGCCAGACGAGGACCAGCCGAGCAGCGGCTCCCCGGACTCGCCCGGCGCCTCGGTGTTCTGACCGCCGGCGAGGTTGTTCGGGCCGGGGGGGTGGGCTAGTTTCTCGGCGCTCGCGCGATCCGTCGCGATCCAGGGCCGGCGTCAGCCGGCCCTGGCGCGCTCGCGCGGGATACCGTTCTCACAAGCTTTTGCTCTGCCTCAGAGGGGTCGAAGGAATGAACAGGAAACTCCGTGCGTTCACCATGGTCGCGGCTCTCGTCGCGCTCGGCGGCGTGGTCGGCTGCGACACGATCAGCGGCTACTTCCGTGCCCGCAGTGCGGCGGTCAAGTGGGAAGGCAAGATCGACGATATCGCCTTCGCCAACCTGCCCAAGGACGGCAAGGTCTTCACCATCGAGATGCACTCGCGCATCGACGCCCCGGTCGACAAGGTCTGGGAGGAGATGAAGCACCCCGAGAAGCTCTCGTCGAACAGCGAGCAGTACAAGAAGAGCGAAATCATCAAGGACGAGGGCAACGTCAAGGAGATGGAGCTTCACGTCCTGACTCTCGACAACCTGCAGACCCTGACGGTCCGCATGGAATTCGACGATGCGACCAAGACGCTCAAGATCAAGACGTTGACGTCGTCGATGGCCGACATCGACGGCAGCTATCACCTGGAGGCCTCTCCGGACGGGCAGAAGACCGCCTACATCTACAAAGCCATCCAGACGGACAAGGTCAACTTGCCGATCTCCGAGGACGTACAGCGCAGCGCCATCAAGGAAAGTTTCGTCAACCAGGTACGCGCGATCAAGAAAGGGCTCGGCATCAGCTGAGCACGATCCGTCACCTCGGCGTCAGTCTGGGGCCGCCTCCATTGCGGGGCGGCCCTGTTGTTTGATGAAGGTTACTCTTGCCGAATTCCGCGCTTCTGCCGCGACGCCTGCCGCGATTCCTGCTGCGGCTCACCCGGAGGTGGCGATCGCCGGGCGTTCCAACGTCGGTAAGTCTTCGCTGATCAACCGCATGACCGGGCGGCGGTCCTTGGCGCGCACCAGCCGCACGCCGGGTTGTACGCGCGGGCTGATCTTCTACGACGTCAACGCCGCGCTGACTCTCGTCGACCTTCCGGGCTACGGCTACGCAAGCCGCTCCCAGACCGAGCGGCGCCAGTGGAAGACGCTGGTGGAGCGCTATCTCGCCACGCGCGAGGAACTGGCCGGGGTGCTGATACTGGTCGACTGCCGGCGCGGCCCGCAGGCCGAGGAACTCGAACTCGCCGAGTATCTGACTTCGGTGGGACTCGCCTACACCTTCGTCATGACCAAGACCGACAAGCTCGGCCGCTCCGAGCTGTCGCGCCGCAGCGCCGACCTTCGCGAGGCGCTGGAGCCGGCGCCGGTGATCGCAACCTCGTCGGAGAGCGGCGCCGGCATCGACACTCTGTGGAAGTGGATTCGCGCCGCCATTGCCACGGAGCGGCAGGGGTGAACCCGGGCCCTGCTACCGGCGCCGACTGGATCGCGCTGCTGCGCCCCTCGCAGTGGGTCAAGAACGCCGTCGTGCTGGCCGCTCTGGTGTTCTCGCTGCGGCTCTTGCAGCCCGAGCCGTTGCTGCGCAGCCTGGTCGCGCTGGTGGTGTTCTGTGCGGCCTCCAGCGCTGCCTACATCGTCAACGACGTGGTCGACGCCGAGCGCGATCGCTGCCATCCGCAGAAGCTCGGGCGCCCGGTGGCGTCGGGGCGGATAGGCGCCGGCGCCGCGTGCGTGGCGGCGGCGCTGCTCGGCGTATCCGCGCTGGCGGTGGCCGGCGCGCTGGGGCCTTCCTTCGCCGCGTGCGTGGCGGGGTTCCTGGCCCTTCAGGCCCTGTACACCACCCGCCTCAAGCATGTCGTGGTGCTCGACGCCGTCGCCATCGCCGGCGGGTTCGTGCTTCGTACCGAGGCCGGGGTAGTGGCGGCCGGCGCGCAGATGTCGCGGTGGCTGTTCCTCACCAGCTTCCTGCTGGCCCTGCTGCTGGTCCTGGCCAAGCGGCGTCACGAACTGATGCTGCTCGGCAGCGAGGCCGCCGCGCATCGAGACGTTCTCGAGAGTTACCGGACGACGCCGCTCGATCTGCTGATCGGCCTGCTGGCGGCCGCTGTGGCCGGGGTCTATATCCAGTACACGCTGGCGACCGATGTCGCGCTGCGCTTTGGCACCACCAGGCTGTGGCTGACTGCTCCCTTTGTGGTCTTCGGGGTTTTTCGATACCTGTTCCTGATCTACGGGCGCGAGCAGGGCGGAGACCCGACCGGGACTCTTCTGGCGGATCGCCCGCTCCAAGTTACCGTGGCCCTGTGGGCGGCCGTGGTGATCGCGCTGCTCTACGGATAGCCTGCACCTCCATTCATGCTCGCCAGCATCCGCAAACTCCTCACCGGCGACATCAGCGGTCGCTTCCTCAGGCGCCTGCGACCGGTGGTCGTTCAGATCAACGAACTCGAGCCGCGCATCCATGCCCTGTCGGACCAGGAACTGGCCGCTCAGACGGTGCGTTTTCGCGAGCGTCTCGAGCAAGGCGAGCCTCTGGACGGGATGCTGATGGAGGCCTTCGCCACCGTGCGCGAGGCTGGCCGCCGCTCTCTGGAGATGCGCCACTTCGACACTCAGCTCCTGGGCGGTCTGGTGTTGCACGCCGGGCGCATCGCCGAGATGAAGACCGGCGAAGGCAAGACGCTGGTGGCCACGCTGGCGTTGTACGCCAACGCCCTGTCCGGGCACGGCGCGCACCTCGTGACGGTCAACGACTACCTGGCCCGACGCGACGCCGAATGGATGGGACGCCTGTTCCGCTTCCTGGGGCTGTCGGTGGGAGTGATCTACCACGGCATGGACGAGGACGAGAGGGTCCGCGCCTACCGTTCCGACATCACCTACGGCCAGAATAACGAGTTCGGCTTCGACTACCTGCGCGATAACATGAAGTTCTCGCTGTCGTCGTACGCCCAGCGCGAGCTCAACTTCGCGATCGTCGACGAGGTCGACTCGATCCTGGTGGACGAGGCCCGGACCCCGCTGATCATTTCGGGACCGGCCGAGGAATCGACCGAGAAGTACTACACGATCAACCGGTTGATTCCGCGCCTGACTGCCCAGGACCACTACACGATCGACGAGAAGCAGCGTTCGGCGATGCTGACCGAGGAAGGTGTGGTCAAGGTGGAGGAGTTGCTGGGCATCTCCAACCTCTACGATCCCTCGGTGATCGAGATCCTGCATCACGTCAATCAGGCCCTGCGCGCGCACACGCTATACAAGCTCGACGTCGACTACATGATCCACGAAGGCGAGGTGGTGATCGTCGACGAGTTCACCGGGCGGCTGATGCCGGGACGGCGCTGGAGCGACGGTCTGCACCAGGCGGTGGAAGCCAAGGAAGGCGTCAAGATCGAGCGCGAGAATCAGACCCTCGCCACCATCACCTTCCAGAACTACTTCCGCATGTACAAGAAGCTCGGCGGCATGACAGGCACCGCCGAGACCGAAGCCGAAGAGTTCCGCAAGATCTACGGCCTCGACGTCATCGTGGTGCCGACCAACGCGCCGATGATTCGCAAGGATCACGCCGACGTAGTCTACAAGACCCAGCGCGAGAAGTATGCGGCGGTGATCGACGAAATCCGTGAGTGTCACGAACGCGGCCAGCCGGTGCTGGTCGGCACCATTTCGATCGAGAAGTCCGAGATGCTCGCCGAGCAGCTCAAGAAGACCGGGGTACGTCACCACGTTCTGAACGCCAAGCAGCACGCCCGCGAGGCCGAGATCGTCTCGCAGGCCGGTCGCAAGGGCGCGGTGACGATCTCGACCAATATGGCAGGCCGTGGCACCGACATCGTGCTCGGAGGCAACGCCGAGGCCATGGCACGCGCCGAATGCATGCTCGGCCCCGAGGACGCGAAGTGGGGCGAGACGCTGGCCCGTTATCGGGCCCAGTGCACCGCCGAACGCGACGAAGTGGTGGCTGCCGGCGGGCTGCACATCCTCGGCACCGAACGCCACGAGTCGCGTCGGATCGACAATCAGCTGCGCGGCCGTTCGGGGCGCCAGGGCGATCCGGGTTCGTCGCGCTTCTTCCTGTCGCTCGAGGACGACCTGCTGCGCATCTTCGGAGCCGAGCGCATCCAAGGCCTGATGCAGCGGCTCGGGATGGAAGAAGGGGTTCCGATCGAATCGCGCATGGTCTCGCGCGCGGTCGAGAACGCGCAGAAGAAGGTCGAAGGTCACAACTTCGACATCCGCAAACATCTGCTCGAATACGACGACGTGATGAACAAGCAGCGCGAGGTGGTCTACTCGCGCAGGCGCGAGTATCTGAACGCCGAGACGCTACGCGACGAAGTCCTGTCGGTCGCCCAGGAGCAGGTCGAAGCGTTGGTCGCGAGCCTTCTGGAGGCCGACCGTCCGCGTTCGGACTGGAACTGGAAGGGGCTCTGCGACGCGGTGTTCGGTCACTTCCATCTTCATTTCGACCTCGCCGAGGACGAGCGCGCGACCATCGCGCGCGACGCCGTCGTAGAGGCGCTCGGCAAGCTCGTGCGCGAGGCCTACGAGGCCCGCGAGGTCGAGTTCGGCCCGGACATCATCCGCCAGCTCGAGCGCGTACTGCTGCTGCAGGGACTCGATCACCACTGGAAGGATCACCTGCTCGCGATGGACCACCTCAAGGAGGGCATCGGCCTGCGCGGCTACGCGCAGCGCAACCCCCTGCAGGAGTACCAGCGAGAGGGCTTCGAGATCTTCGAGGCGATGCTTGACCGCTTCGAGCAGGATGCGATCGAGAAGCTGTTCACGGTGCGACTGGCGGTCGAACAGCCCGCGGACGAAGACGCCGAGCAGCAGCAGGCCGCCGCGGCCCAGCGTCTGGCCGCCCAGCAGGCCGCGCAGCAGCGGATGGGGCGGCGCCTGGCCGCCCAGCAGGCGGCGGTGGCCGCGCAGCAGCGCTCCCAGGCCCGCTCCGAGCACGCCGGCGGCGCGGCGCCGGCCCCGCGACTGGCGGTCGAGCAGCACCTCGAGGAACAGCGCCGCCGCGCCGAGCAACAGATGGTCTTCGCCCATGGCGCCGAGCAGCAGGCCGCCGTGAGGCCCGTTCGTGCCGCTTCCTCGGTGGGCCGCAACGACCCGTGTCCGTGCGGCAGCGGAAAGAAGTACAAAAAATGTCACGGCAAGGTAGCCTGAGGCCGTGAAGATCGAGGCGTCGCCGGCTCCCGCGCAGATTCGCGGCTTCCGTTTTTCCGGTGTCCACGGCGGCATCAAGAAGAAGGGCCGCAGGGACTTCGCGCTGATAGTATCCGATCACCCGTGTGCCTGCGCGGCGGTCTTTACCCGCAACCGCTGCGCCGCTGCACCGGTGGTGGTCGCGCGTGAACACGTTTCTTCGGGTCGCGTTCAGGCGATCATGATCAATTCCGGCAATGCCAACTGTGCCACCGGCGAGCAGGGCCTCAAGCTGGCGCGCTGGAGCTGCGACGAACTGGCCGGGCGACTCGGGGTCGCTCCGGGGCTGGTGCTGCCGTGTTCGACCGGCGTGATCGGAGTGCAACTCGACCACCGCGTGATGGCCAGGGCCATTTCACTCGGCGTCGATGCGCTGAGCCGCCGCGGATTCGCCGCCGCGGCCCGCGCGATTCTGACTTCTGACGCGTTTCCGAAGTGGGCCTCGCGCACGCTGCGGATAAACGACTGCGAGGTCACGGTCGCGGCAATGGCCAAGGGCGCGGGCATGATCGAACCGCAGATGGCGACGATGCTCGCCTTCGTGCTGACCGACGCAAAGCTCTCCGGCGACGCCGCACGCAGCATTCTGGAGAGCTCGGTGTCGACGAGTTTCAATCGCATCAGCGTCGACGGCGACACCAGTACCAACGACACCTGCGTGCTGATGGCGTCGGCGGAGGCGCCGGGCGTCGCGATCGACGGGCCGGCCAGCAACGGCTACGAGGTGCTGGCCAGGGCCGTTGCCGAAGTGCTCGACGAAGTCTCGCGGATGATCGTGCGCGACGGCGAGGGCGCCACCAAGATGGTGGACCTGATGGTCACCGGCGCGGCCGACGACGCCGAAGCCGATCGCGTCGCACGTCGCGTGGCCAATTCTCCGCTGGTACGTACCGCGCTGGCGGGAGCCGATCCGAACTGGGGCCGCATCGTCATGGCCCTGGGCAACACCGACGCCAGGTTCGAACTCACCGCGCTGGAACTCGACGTCGGAGAGGTGGCGCTGGTGAGGGCTGGCACGGTGATTTCCGATGACGCGGTCGCGGCGGCACGTCGCGTGATGAAACGCGACGCCTACTCGATGACGATCCGCCTGGGAGCCGGCGCCGGCCGCGCTACCATCGTCACCAGCGATCTGACCGAAGAGTACGTGCGCTTCAACTCAGCCTACACGAGCTGAATCGACGCCGTCGGGATCCGGTCCGCCTTCGGGCGCGGGGTCGAGCGTGAAGTAGATCGTCGCGCCGGCCTCGGGCTCGCCTTCGGCCCACACCCTGCCGCCGTGGACTCCGACGATGCGCTGGACGGTCGCCAACCCGACTCCGTAGCCTTCGAAGAGGCCCGGGGTGTGGAGGCGCTGGAAGGGTTTGAAGATTCGTTCGGCTTGCGAGGAGTCGAAGCCGACCCCGTCGTCGCGCACGTACAAGACGCGAGCGCCGTTTTCGTGGCGGCTGCCGAGCTGGATCCGCGCCGCGGCGTGGGTGCTGGTGAATTTCCAACTGTTGCCCAGCAGGTTGTCGAGCAGGACCCGTAGCAGGCGCGGCTCGCCGTCGACGACCAGCGACGGTTCCACGACGAATGTTACGGTGCGCGAGGGGTCGCTCTCGCGCAGCGATTCGCACAACGTCGCGGCCATCGCCGAGAAATCCACGCTCTCGCGTTTGGGCTGCGAGCGCGCGATACGCGACAGTGCCAGCAGCGCGTCGATCAGACCATCCATGCGCTGGCAGGTCGCGCGGATTCGTTCGAGTATCGCGCGGGCCTGTTCGGGAAGCCCCGCCGAGTGGTCCTCTACCAGGATGCGGCTGAAACCGCCGACCCCGCGCAGCGGTGCGCGCAGGTCGTGCGAAACGGCGTGACTGAACGCTTCGAGTTCCCGGTTGGCTGCCTCGAGCTGCGAGGTCCTGGCGGTGAAGCGCTCTTCCAGCTCCGTGCGTGCCTTGCGGCGGCGCTCGCCCCCGTGGCGGCGCTCGAGTGCTGCGCCGATGATCTCGCCGACGATACGCAGCAGCGCGACACGCGACTGTGACCACTCCTCCTCGTCGCGCTCGCAGACGAAGGTCACGAATCCGATCACGTTGTCGCGTTGAACCAGCGGTACCGCCAACGCGGACCTGACGCCGCGTTCTTCGAGAAAGCGTCGCTCGGGAGAGTCCTCGGGGAGGTCTCTGCCCCCGTCGCGGATCAGGATGAACTCGTGCCGGGCGAATGCGCTGATCCAGCGCGGAAGGGGCGGAATGTGTACGTGCGGGAGCGCGGAGCCGAGGGCCGTCTGGTGCTTGCGGTCCCAGCGATGGGTCAGTTCGGCGTCGCCGCCGCCGCCGGGCGGGAACTGCCAGACGCTGCAGCGACCGAGCCCGACGACGCCGGCGACCTCGCGCAACGCATCACCGATGGCTTGATCGATGCGATCGGCGTCCATTCCGATGAAACGCGTCGACACTCCGGTTATCAGGCGCGTCAGGCGCTTGCGTTCGGTGAGTTCGCTCTCGGCGCGCTTGCGCGCGGTGACGTCGAGGGCGAACACGAGGAATGTTCCGGGGTCGTTGTGCACGGCGGCCAGACCGAGAAGTGCCGGGACGCGGCTGCCGTCGCGGCGGTAGAAGTCCTGCTCCCAGGGCGGACAGTGGCCTGCGCGCTCGAACTGATCCAGCGCGGCCGTGGTGAGGTGCCGATATTCTGGCGGCGTCATCCGATCCCAGTGCATCTCGCCGGCTTCCATCGCGGCGCGATCGTAACCGGTGACGCTCAAGGCCGCGTCGTTGGCCTCGATGATCGTGCCGTCGCGGCGTGCCGTCAGGATGCCGAGCATCCCGGCGCTGAGCAGGCAGCGCAGCCGCGCTTCGCTGCGGCGCAGCTCGACGTGTTCGCGGTACCGTAGCAGCGCACCGCGCAGCATGTCGCCTACGATGCTGCACAACGGACGGAAATTCTCGGGCCAGGTACCCTCCCGGTCGTGCGAAACGAACAGCGCGGCGCCGAGCAACTCGCGGTCGGGGCTTCGGATCGGCACTATGAGCGCGGAGCGAAGTCCGAGGTACTCGTACAGGCCGCGCTCGGTGCCCGCCTCCGGGGCGAGATCGTCGAGGGATCGAATCCGCAGCGACTCGCCCGCCGAGAGCTGCGCGACCGCCCACGGAGATGCATCCAGCTTTCCCACGTTCGCCGCGAGCGGTTCGAGGCCTTCTTCGTACCATTCGTAGAGCGGACGGCGGCGACCTCGCGCGTCGATCACGGAAAGCCACCCGCGCTGTTCGCCGCCGAAACGCGCTATTCGTTCTAGTGCCCGAACTACGCGCGCATCGATATCCTCGACCGGAAGGTCGATCAGGTCGGCGGCGAGCTGCGCGACCAGGCCCTGAAAGTCCAGGTGCCGCTGGATCTGCGCCGGATCGCCGCCGGTGCTTTCGAAGATCCGCGCGGTGTCTTCGCGAACCGCAGCCAGGATGCCAGAAGCCACCGGCTGCTGCCGCGGCGGTCGGGTCGTCGAAGAGGATTCAGCGGGTTCTCGCGACGACGATCTCACGGGCTGCACCGATCCGCTGCGGCTCCGAGCGTGAACGAGACGACGGCGCCGCGGTCGGGTTCGCCTCGGGCCCAGACCCGTCCGCCGTGTATGCGGATGATTCTTTCCACGGTTGCCAGCCCGATGCCGTGCCCCTCGAAATCCGTGACGCCGTGCAGGCGCTGGAAGGCGCCGAAGAGCTTGGCAGCCAGCGTCGAATCGAACCCCGCGCCGTCGTCGCGAAGAAAGAATACGCGCTCGTCGCCGTGTTGCTCGACGCCGAACCAGATGTGGGCCGACTCCCGGCGCGCAGTGAACTTCCACGCGTTGTCGATCAGTTGGGCCAGCGCGATGCGCAGCAGGCCCTCGTGTCCGCGGGCGACGATCCCCGGCGCGATGTCGAACGCGACCGTGCGCCCGGGGTCCGCAGTGCGCTGTTCGGTGGCGAGGTCGCCGACCACCGCCGAAAGATCCACCGGATTCCATTCGACCGCGGTCCGCACCACGCGCGATAGCTGCAGCAATCCGTCGATGAGGTCGCTCATGCGTGCCGTCGCCTGCGTCATGCGCCTGACCAGCGCCCTGGCGTCCTGGTCGAACTCGGCGGGGAAGTCTTCGAGCAACGCGTGGCTGAGTCCGTCGATCGTGCGCAGCGGCGCACGCAGATCGTGGGATACCGAATACGCGAAGGCCTCCAGCTCGGCGTTGCTGGCTTCGAGTTGCGCGCGGCGCTCGTGGACGCGACGCTCCAGGGCATCGCCTGCGGTGCGGAGTTCCTCTTCGGCGCGCTTGCGTTCGCGCGCGCTGGCTATGATGTCGCAGAACACCCGCAGCAGAGCCAGGTGCTGGTCGCTCAGATCGAGTGGATGGAACGCCGCAAAGTGAATCGCACCATGGCTGACGCGCCCAGGGTAGAGAGGAATCGCCAGGAATCCCTTCACGCCGTTGCCTGCGAGCATCGCGCGTTCGGCCGCGGCTTCGGGCGGCAGGCTATCCAGCGTCGGAAGGTACATGGCGCGCCCCGCGCGCAGTCGCTCGCGCCACCACGGCAGACTCGCGAGCTCGAGGCGCGCCATGTGCCGGGGCACTCGCTGGCTCGGTTCCGCCAGCCAGCCCAGTCGCAGTTCCTCGACGTCGGCATTCCCGGTCGTCTCGAACAATCCGATGCGGCCCAGATCGAAGAAATTGCCGACTTCGGCGAGCGCGCCGGAGATCTCGTCGTCGATCGCCTCGGCCGGCAGTGTGATCAGGCGCCGCGACAGCGAAGTCAGCAGGCGGTCGAAGCGGTTGCTGCGCAGGAGTTCCCGCTGGGCGCGCTCGCGTTCGCTCAGGTCGATGCACAGCGCCAGCAGTTCGGGAGCCCGCGGCGCCATCGAGGCAAGAGTGGCCAGGACCGGGATCCGGCTTCCGTCGGGGCGCTGCACTTCTTTCTCCCAGGGAAGCACTACGCCGCCGCGGTCCAGGCGCTCGACGGCGAAGAGGTCGAGCGAGCGATACTCGCGCGGGGTGGCGCTCTCCCACTCGATGGCACCGCAAGCGAGTTCCTCGCGCGAACGGCCGATGACGCGCAGCCCGGTGTCGTTGCTCTCCAGCAGGCGGCCGTTGCGATCCAGGATGAAGACACCGATGACTTCGCAGTCGCAGAAGCTGCGCCACAGTGCTTCGTTCCCGCGGCGCACTCGCTCGGAGTCGCGGCGGGCGAGCGCGTCGAGCATGATCCGGCCCGGCAGTTCGAGCAGGGCAGCCAAGTCTCGAGCCCACGCGATGTCCGCGGCGGCCGCCGCGCCTACCGCCGCCGCTCCCACCAGTTTCCCGTCGACGAAGACCGGTGTCGCCATCACTGCGTGCAGCCCGAGCGCTTCGAGTAACTCGATCTCAGGCTGGCCGGGCTCCGGATCCTGATCGACCCCGGAGCGGATACGGATCGCGCAGTGGGCGCGGAACTGCGCCACCGTCCACGGCAGCGCCGGGATCTCGGGCATCTGCTCCTTTAGTGGCAGGAGTCCCCCGCCGAACCACTCATGGCTGACTTTCCAACTCGTGTCGGTCTCGTCGAACACCGCGAGCACGGCCCGGTCGGCGCCGGCAAACAGGCCGACGGCTTCGAGGGTTTCGCAGACGGCTGCGTCGAGCTGTTCGGGCGCAACGTTGATGAAACTGCTCGCCAGCGTCGCGACGAGGCTTTGCAACTCGAGCCGACGTCGTGCGTCGGCCAGGTCCGAGACCGGCTCGGAGGAGGTCGGTTCAAGAGTAACGCTTGTCACGCTGTGCGCGCAGCAGTTGCCCGGGGTTGCCGTACCGCACTACCGGGCCCCCCTCCCGAAAGCGCAACCCGCAGCTCCGCCGCGGGCGCAGACTAAGCCTGCGGGCGCGGCTGGAGCAAGCCGCCGCGTGGGCTGCTTTCAGAGACTTCCCTTTGCGCCAAGTGCCGGTTATCTAGCGGCCCATGCGAGCCCTGCTGTTTACCGCGAACAACGAACCGATGAGCGTGGAAGAGGTGACCCTGGATGCGCCGGCCCAGCCGGGCGAGGTTCACGTCAAGTGGAAGGCGTCGGGGGTGTGCCACTCCGATCTGTCGGTTTGGGAGGGCAAGCTGCCGATCCCGCCCGGATGCATCCTCGGACACGAGGGCGCCGGCGTGGTCGTCTCCGCCGTCGACAGCAAGACCGGCCTCGCGCCCGGCGACCACGTGATCGGCAATTTCGTGCCGATCTGCGGCGAGTGCTTCTACTGCAAGAACGGCCAGCCCTACGTTTGCTCGCAAGGTCAGATCATCGGCATGAGTCGCTTTCCGTTTTCGCGCAGCGACGGTTCGCGCTTCTTCGGAGGGATGGGCGGTCTGGCCACGTTCGCCGAGGAATCGGTGGTGCACGAGGCGGCGCTGGTCAAGATTCCCGCTGACTTTCCGCTCGGCCAGGCGTGCCTGATCGGTTGCAGTGTCACTACCGGCGTCGGCGCGGTACTCAACGCGGCCAAGGTCACCAAGGGTTCGACGGTCGCGGTGATCGGCTGCGGCGGGGTCGGGCAGGCGGTGATTCAGGGCGCGCGGCTTGCGGGCGCGGCGCGCATCATCGCGATCGATCTGAGCGAGGCCAAGCGTGCGAGCGCCGCGCGTTTCGGTGCCACCGATTCGGTGGATCCCGCCGTCCAGGACGCGACTGGTGCCGTGATGGGCATGACCGAGGGCCGTGGCGCCGACTACGCCTTCGAGGTAGTCGGCCATCCGGCGCTCCAGCGCCAGGCTTTCGACATGACCCGCACCGGCGGCGTCTGCTGCTGGGTGGGCGTGCCGGCCTTGGACACCGAAGTATCGATCCCGGCTGCGATGCTCACGCTGCTCAACAAGAGCATCATCGGAACCATCTACGGCTCTTGCGATGTGCGCGAGGACTTCGTGCGGTTCGTCAACCTCGCCAAGAAGGGCGACCTCGACCTGGCCAACATGGTTTCGCGGCGCATCAAGCTCGACGACATCAACGACGCGTTCACCGAGATGCTCGAGGGTGATGCGATTCGCTCGGTGGTGGAATACGACTGACGGGTCGGGGAGAAGCGCCATTCATGACGCACGGGTTTACTGCAAGCGTTGCTGGTATCGAGACGAACGACCGGAAGTATTGACCCGCCCGACAGTTCAATGTCAACTTCCGCGTATTGGCTCGTCAAGCGCGGCGTGGCCGGGACTGCCAGCCTGACGCTCGGCGTCGACAATGCCACCAAAGCATGTCGGAGCCCCGGTACCAGATGAACAGCGACATTTCTCTACTAACGCGAGACGATATGCTGGCCCTGATCGAGAGCGGTCGGGAATTGAGTGGGCAGGTGACCTTGGAGGCCCTGCTTCAACGAATTCTCGCGCGGGCCGGTCAGCTGACGGATTCGCCAGATACCAGCGTAATCTTGAGTCACGATGGTCGTGACGGTTTGTACGTCGCGGCGGCGACCGGCGATAAGGCCGAATGGGTGCTGACGACTTTCGGCAAGCACTCGTTGAAGAGCATTCCCGTCGAAGGGAGCAAGGCCGGAACCGCCTATTCCACCGGCCGGTCCATCCTAGAGAACAAAGTGAGAGGACACTTCGAGGCCGTAGATCACGAGACCAAGAAGGTGACTGAATCAATGGTCTGCGTGCCGCTTCGCGCCGGAGAGGAGGCGATCGGCGCGATGCAGATTCTGAACAAGAGAAGCGGCGAATACACGGAGCATGACCGCATCCTCTTGGAACACTTCGCGTCCCAGGCAGCCATTGCGATCAAGAATGCGCAGCTCTTCGAGAGCCTTCTCGCGCACAGCGGGCTCTACATCAGGTTGGATCCGGCGATGCGGCCGGCCGAACTGATGAGGGAACTGCACCGGCCAGCGCATACGGAAGAGCTGACGGTACTGTTTGCAGATATGCGAGGTTTTACGCAGTTGTGTAATTCGATGCGGTCTCCCGCGAGAGTTCAGGATCACCTGAACGAGTACATCTCGATGCTGGCGGAAGAAGTGATCGTCCACGACGGCATGGTGAACAAGTTTCTCGGTGACGGAGTGATGGCATTGTTCAGGCACGACAATCACGCGGAACGGGCGGTGAAGACCGCCTTCCGTATCGTCGACCGTTTCAGCGAGATCAAGGCCGGCTGGAACGACAGGAGTAGCGAGGATCTCAGTTTCCTCGACGTGGGGATAGGGATCGTCACCGACGAAGTCACGATCGGAGCGATTGGCAGCGAGACGGTGCGGGACTTTACCGCCATCGGCGCGGCCGTCAACTTGGCTGCGGCCTTCGAGTTGGTGGCCCGCGACGGCAAGAGAATCATCGTAAACCACCTGACCTATCGTCTCGTGAAAGAGCAAGTCGAAGCCGAGAGCCTCGAAGATTACGTATTGAAAAAGCCGGGGCAAACGGTTGGGATCAGGCACAATCGCTATTTTCTCAAGAGGCTCGCCGAACCGAGCGACCAGTCGGTGTTTGTCAGCCACAGCCACGACGACCGTGACTTCGTTGAATCGCGTCTGGTTCTTCCCCTGAAGGAACTCGGTATCAGGACATGGTATGCGTCGAACGACATCCCGAAGGGCTCAATCTGGACGGCCGAGATCCGCAAGGCGCTTTCGGAATGCACCTGGATGCTGATCGTCGTTTCGAAAAATTCGAGCGGTTCGGAATGGGTTCGACTCGAAGTGGACCTGGCGGTCGGTCTCGGCCACATGCTGGGCAAGATGATTCCGATCCAACTGGACGAAACGTCGCCTGCCAGAGTGAACGAGTATCTGGTCTCCATGCAGGCGATAGACGGACGAACCACGGCGGAACTCGCCGCGACCATAGCTGCTTTGCTTGGCGCGCCTCCCGGAGTCCGCCGTGTGTCCCCGGCCCTTGACCAGGGCATCAAGTCCAGCCGAACCCCTCGGCCGGAATAGCCGCTCACCCGAACATGTTCTTTCTTGCGAGAAACGTGGTGATGGGCTGATTGTCGTTCACGTCGCCGCAGATTGATGAGGCGCCGGCCGGGCTCGCACTCAGTACCATCGCCGCCAACGCCGTGGCCATGATCGTCTCTCGCATGGTTGCCTCTTTGCACGATCGTCGGCAGTTCGAGTACCGTGCCTCCCGAAAATCCCATCCCCACAGTGATCATTGGCGTCTGGCGGAACCGAAGGAGGATCGCGCCCGGCATTTCGCCTCTTTCTCCGCGCGATGGCTGGTCTGCTTTGCTCCCGAGAGGCGTTTGAGGCCGAGAAGGTCGCGTGGTGGCACCCGACCGCGGGTCTCCGGGGAACGGAATTGGCTGGCTGCTAAACGCTCCCCCGGAAGTTCGCCTGGCGGACCGAATGCCGTCGCTATCATTTTGGCACCCGAATGCGGGCTGGGGCTCAAGCCGGCCGATCACCCTGCCACCTGTTGAACGACTCCCCCGGGATTTCGCCTGTGGAGCGAATGGCTCCGCGTTCGGTCGCTCAGGCGAGC